>NZ_JCACKS010000243.1:0-36111 GCF_059505505.1 Pelatocladus sp.
CGGTTTTAATGGATACGTGGTATGCAGTCAATAATTTAATGCTTTATATTGATAGAGGAGTTTCACAGAGAAATTAAACAATTAACTGGCATTGAATCATGTCAATGTCGTAAAGCTCGCCTTCAGAGAAATCATATTGCTTGTTCAATGTTGGTTTGGCTTAGACTTAAAAATTTAGCTTATCAAACAGGTCAAACTATTTATACAATTAAGCACAACTTGCTTTCTAATTATCTGATTCAGCAACTAAAACGTCCAGACGTTTGTATGTGTTTGGTCTGATTTAAAGTACCGCGTGGCGGGGCGAAGCCCCGCCCGCTCTTTGTGCCAGTTGCGTAAGTCCTGAGCAATACTGTGTCCCTACGTTTATTCTCAATTTGCCAAAACCCTACTCTTGCTCATCCGATTCTTGCGGACGCTCAACAGCAGCAGGATTTACCGTCGCTTCATCCGCTCTACTGGAAGAGTCAGTACGATTTCCTACAACTTCTTGCGGATTTTCCGTAGCATCGTCAGCAGCATTAGTCAGTCCATTGGCGTTGACGTTGGGTTTAGCAGAAGTGCCTTTATGGCTAGCGTGTCCACCTGGCATAATAAATTCCTCGGTTTGCATCACTGAATACATCTCAGCTTAGACTCGCAAACACGAGGAATACCCTATCCACACACTTAAATTCGTACTAATGTACTAAACTCCTGCTGCCACGACTGCTTTCTCCAATAAACCAGCAAACAACTTTAATCCATCTGTACCACCAAGGGCCGGATCTGCGGCTCTCTCTGGGTGTGGCATCATCCCTAAGACATTACCTGTAGTATTGCAAATACCGGCAATATTTTTGAGCGAGCCGTTGGGATTATCACCTTGGTAGCGGAAGACTATTTGACCGTTATCTTCAAGTTTTGCTAGGGTCTTCTTATCTGCATAAAATCGTCCTTCTCCGTGGGCAATGGGTAAAGTGATAACTTCACCACTAGAATAAGCTTGTGTCCAAGCTAAATCATTGCGTATGACTTTTAAGAGAGCGCGATCGCAAATAAAATGCAAATCCCGATTTCTCGTCAGTACTCCTGGTAATACTCCAGCTTCAGTTAATACCTGAAATCCATTGCAAATACCCAAGACAAATTTACCTTTTTGCGCGTGTTCGATGACTTGTTGCATTACGGGTGAGAAACGAGCGATCGCACCACAACGCAAATAATCACCATAACTAAATCCACCAGGGATAATAATCACGTCTAAATCAGCGATATCCGTATCTTGATGCCAAACCATGCGAGTTGGTTGTCCTAAGATGTCCCTGGTAACGTAAGCAACATCGCGATCGCAATTAGAACCTGGAAAAACAACAACACCAAATTTCATTTTTAGTCAAGAATCAATGGTCAATGGGCATTGGGCATTGGGATCGGGGATTGGGAATCGGGGATCGGGGAACAAATTCTTAATCTTGAATTTTGAATTTTGAATTTTGAATCTTGAATTTTGAATTTTGAATTTTGAATCTTGAATTTTGAATTTTGAATTTTGAATTTTGAATTTTGAATTTTGAATTTTGAATTGATTTGTCCTCCTTGTCCCCGATCCCCGATCCTCAATCCCCTAGATCACTCCAGTCTGTGATTCCACTTCAATCAAATCAAACCGATAATTTTCAATCACTGGATTTGCTAACATCTGATCACATATCTGATCCAGATTTCGACGCGCAGAGTTTTCATCTGGTGAGATCAAAGTGACCTCTATATATTTACCAATCCGCACTTGTTCTACGTTATTGTATCCCATTTGCTTCAGCCCAGATTGTACTGCTACACCAGCAGGATCTAAAACTGAAGGACGGAGTGTGACAAAAATTTTGGCTCGATACTTTCTTTGCACTGACTTTTTGCTGAATGCTGCTACGCTCATACTATATCTTTATGTTGCAGTTCAGCGACAATGAAGATGACAAATTATTGGCGTTAAGCTATAAGTCAGCCAAGATATAGCTTGAGCCTTGCCCCTATTTTCAAGATAGTGTCTATGAAAGCCGTACGCACCCGTAGCCAAGAGCGGATTCTGAATCTTCTCAAAACCGTCAAACAAGGCATTTCCGCCCAAGAGATTTATGTGGAATTGCGTAACCGCGACCAAAGCATGGGTCTGGCAACAGTTTACCGCTCTTTAGAAGCCTTAAAACTTGAAGGTATGGTGCAAGTGCGGACATTGGCTAACGGTGAAGCCCTCTATAGCTTAGTGCAGCAAGATAAGCATCATCTCACTTGTTTGCAATGTGGGGCTTCGATTCCAATTAATCAGTGTCCAGCCCATGAACTAGAAGCACAATTGCAAGTCACCCATAATTTTAAAATTTTTTACCATACCTTAGAGTTTTTTGGATTGTGTAATCAATGTCACATTAATCAAACAGAAATGGATTGATACTCCTGTGTTGAAAGAGGTGGAGGATATTATAGAAGGAGATAAGAAGGAATTAAGCGTGTTTTTGACTGGCAGTGTTATCACTAAGAATTTATGATATTTCAGTTGCTAACCAAGCCCGTAGAACTTCCGCTACAGTCCAAGCTTGAGCAATGCAACCCCGTGCAGTCATGGGAGGATCGCCATCAAAGATTTCGCTTAGACTACCAAGTCCGTGGGCGTGCAGGTGATTCGCCATTGGCTCAAGAAATTGCCGTGCTTGGGTAGGATCTTTGTAAACTCGCAGATGTGCCTGTACAAAGGGGCCAATTAGCCATCCCCACACTGTTCCCTGATGATAAGCACTATCCCGTTGCAGTTGATCGCCGCCATAATGTCCTTGATATTGGGAATATTCGCACCAGAGCGATCGCAATCCGTGGGAAGTTAGCAACATTCTTGCACAAGCGTCCACAACACCTTTTTGTTGACTCGGATTGAGAGGGCTTTCAGGTAAAGAGACTGCAAAAATTTGGTTAGGACGTAGGGAAGGATCATCACCATCAGGCCCATCGAGAACATCGTAGCAGTAACCTGTTTCTTGATTCCAAAAGCGCGAGAATCTGACCAAAGCTCGCTCGGCGATCGCGTCATACTCTTGGTGGGGTTTACGAATATGGCGAGCAAAGTTAGCCATTGTGCGTAATGCATTATACCAGAGGGCATTAACTTCAATCGGTTTACCAATTCGGGGCGTCACAACCCAGTCGCCGATTTTGGCATCCATCCAAGTCAGCTGCACTCCCGCTTCCCCAGCGTAAAGCAGCCCGTCTGCTGCATCTAAATGGATATTGTAGCGAGTGCCGCGACAGTGCCAATCGATGATATCTGCTAGGATGGGAAACATTTCTTCTAAAAAGTCATCATCTTCTGTGGCGTTGTAGTAGGCTCGTAAAGCTTCAAAATACCAGAGAGTAGCATCCACGGTGTTGTATTCTGGTATTTCGTCCGCATCTGGAAAGCGATTGGGAAGCATTCCCTGGTTGACATATTTAGCAAAAGTGCGGAGAATATATCGGGCAATTTCGGGGCGACCTGTAGAAAGGGTTAGCCCTGGTAAGCTAATCATTGTATCTCGTCCCCAATCACTAAACCAGTGATAGCCTGCGATGATCGTTTTGCCATGCATTTCATCGGGCAAGGAACGATCTACAATAAATTGATCAGCAGCTAAAACTAGATGGTTTATCCAAGCAGGAGTTTCTTTAGCGTGGGAAGGACGGTTAATTTTCCAAAGATTGATTAACTTTTGTTCTTGAGCATGGCGAAGTCTAAGAGTTGTTTCACCATGCAAATCTGGTTGCTTATCTGTGCTAGCAACAAAGGTCAAAGCTTCACCAGGATTGAGAGTAATTTGGAAAGTTGCAGCATGTAAATGATCTTCGGTGTCACTCAATCCCCGATAGCGTTCTGCTGCCAATTTAAAACCATAATACCAATTATGTGCAGGAATAGCGCTCGCATTATCGCACAGCAAATAAAGTGGTACAGCAGTTGGATAGGCTGTTACACAAATTCCTTGGGGAACACCTTCAACACTCATTTGCCAGTTGTTACTTTGCGTACTGCCATGATAATCCCGGTAGTTGACTAATGCTTTGAGTGTTAGCTGTAATGGTTCAGAAGCACGACGTAATACATAGCGTATGTAGGTAGTGTTAGCGCCCTGTTGCATCCAAACTCGTTTTTCTAATAGCGCATCCGCACAAGCAAAATGCCATACGGGAATAGTACCTTCCACCCTAAAACGTTCTATATGTTGGTAGCCTTGAGGACTGACAATTTCATCAGCCCAACGACTTGTGTGTAGAGGGTAAATACGATCGCCATACAAAGCCGTTTCATCCAGCTTGGCTAGCATGAGAGTGCGAGCCAAAGGTGGCTTGAGGGCTGCTATTAGTAACCCGTGGTAGCGACGACTGAGCAAACCTGCTACTGTACCAGAGGCGTATCCACCGATACCATTAGTGACTAGCCATTCTCGTGACTCTCCTAAATCGAGAGTACCGCATATTTCCCTGCCAAATTCAATGCACATATCACTGCATACCTGTTTGGAATCGCTATTTTGATTATCCGTCGCGATTTTTACATCAGACTGATAAGTTAATTAAGAGTTGCTAAGAAAATAGAGAGTAAAAGGATGATAAATTGTATAGAAAATTTAGCCAAGATTATTTGACTGGCAAAATTACAGTAAATATACTTCCTTCACCTAAACGCGATCGCACTGATACTTTCCCACCCATACCTTCTACTAATGTCTTCACGATTGACAATCCCAAACCTGTACCACCAGTAGCTTGATTCCGAGATTCATCTATGCGATAAAATCTCTCAAAAATTCGAGATTGATGTTGCAAAGTAATCCCATAACCTTGATCACAAACTTGGATAATTATTTCTTTATTTTGTTGATTTGCATTCAAGAATATAGGTGTGTTTGGTTCAGAATACTTAACAGCATTATCAATTAAATTTAGCAATACTTGTTTGAGGCGATTATAATCTGCTTTTACTTCCATCGGTTCAGTATTGACTAGATATTTAATTTCTCTTCCACTGTAATTTTCTGACATTTCTACTAGTTCTACTAGCAAATCGTTTAACAAAAAAGACCTGACATGAAAATGTAAATGACCACTATCTGCTCGTGCTAAATCTAGTAAATCTTCTAATAGATGAATGGTTCGTTCTGCTTCGGAAGCAGCCGTTTCTAGTGCTTCTTGTTGAATTTCTGTTAAATTATGCTGTCGTCGTAAAACACTTTGTAAGTAACCATATACTATTGTTAGAGGTGTACGTAACTCATGAGAAACATTACTCACAAATTGTCGCTCTTGTTCCCAAGATTGAGACAGACGTGATAACATCATGTTGAAAGTTTGAGCTAATTCTCTCACTTCACTGGGTGCATGAGCTACAGATAATTGTGCTTTTGATAAATCTACAGCAGAAATTACTGCTGTCATTTGACTCAGATCGCACAAAGGTTGTAAAGAACGCCGCACATAAAATGCGATCGCCACAGATATGACTACAACGATCAAAAAACTTGCGATCATCAAACTATGTATCATTGCCAAAAACATCGTTTGCTCACGAGTAATATCTTGTACTACAAACAAATTTCCCAGTACTTTTCCCCGTACACGCAAAGCATCACTACATAACACAAAGTAACGTTGATTAATTTGATAAACCTGTGGTTTGATTGGCATTTCGGCTATAGACATTAACTCAGATAATCTCGCAGTAGATAAGTTATCTGAAGTCCTAGATTGTGCTAAAAATTTTTCTTCAGAACCTTTAACCCATAAAAATATATTTTTAGTTGTCAAATTATTAATAGCTTTTTGTAAACCTACTTCTGGTGGCATCATTTCACTGTACAGTTCTACATCATGTGGAAAACGTGCAGTCAAATTTTCGATGTTTTGCTTATGACTATTAATTAAAAGTTGCTGCATTTTCCAAGTTGTCCAGATAGCAATACCACCATTCCCTAAAGCAGAAAGTACAGCAATACCAATTGTGAGGCGTAACCTTAATGAAAAAGTATCAATTTTTCTACCAATTGCATTGATTATATTCACTATTATCTAAGAGTCTTTTATGGGAAAAGGTTAAAGATTAGGGAAAAGGGAAATTGCATTGCTTTCGCTCTTTCCCCTTTCTTAATTTCCCGACTAATTTTAGCAATTCTACTAAATTCAACTACCTAAAGGCGCATACCCAAAAGTTGCATTGAACTGACGACACCAAATTACTACAGATTTATAATCTACTAGCTTTACATTATTAGGAAGGAGATAGCGTTGATTACCGCTTGTTTTTTGCAAAGCAGCAATTTTTAAATAATCTTTTTCTTGAATCCCAGATATCGGTACTGTTTTATTTCGGTACAAAATCACAAACAAATCAGGACCTTTGCTTGTTTTAAAACTCTGATCTAATTCTAGATAACGTTTACCATTTTCTGTGACAACTTTAACGTTTCCTTGAGTAGGATGTTCACCAGCAACAAAGGTTCCTGTTCCTGGTTGGGATACTTCGGCGCTAGCTACAGGCTGGGCTTCATTCACTGGTTGCTTAGAGTCTATATTCTTTGTACAACCAACACTCAAGAGAGTAAAAATACTTAACAATGCTAAATTTTTGACTTTCATTATTATAATATCCTCTGAATTTATTAATAATTACAATTTAATACCTGAGATTACGGAAAAAATTAATTTAAGCTGAGAGTTTGTTAAAAAATATTTATAATGATTTTCTCAGTTTATTTTAATTTGATTTTAATCTTAAATTTATTTAAGATATTTCATGTGTTAATATAAATTAAATTTTATGAAATAATTCATAAATAACAAGATCCCCGACAACTCCTGCGAAGTCGAGGATCTAAGCTCTTCGATTTTCACAAATCATATAAATAAAATCTATGCAAGAATTGAAAAAATGGAAATTATTACAATCTAAATTGGTATTTAATCATCCTTGGTGTCAAGTGAGACAAGATGAAATTATCTTACCAACAGGTAAAATTATAGATGATTATTTTGTATATATTAAACCAGAAGTAGCAATAATTTTAGCCATCACTACCAACCAAGAAATTGTCTTTGTTCGCCAATATAGACACGCAGTAGAAAATTTTTTTATAGAACTACCAGCAGGTAGTTTTGATCCCAATCAAGAAAGTGCTGAAGTAGCAGCTAAAAGAGAACTACAGGAAGAAACTGGCTACACAGCAAAAAACATTAAAAAAATAACAACTTTATATGATCGACCTAGTAAAGATACCAATCAATTACATTTGTTTTTAGCAGAAGATGTGGTTAAAACAAGTGAACAACTATTGGATATCACAGAAGAAATAGAAGTTATTTTAATACCTATTGAATCGGTTTTAGAAAAAATCTTCCAAGGAGAAATTTGTGTCGCGGGTAGTGTTGCGGCTCTTTTTTTAGGTTTAAATTTGAATAGATAGATAATCGCGATCGCATTTGTTCTTCTTATACTCAAAAAATCAGAGTTAACTCATTCCTAACTACTTGTACGGGCGCAAAGCCTTGCGCCCGTACTAACAACTTAAACCAAGATTATATTTATTCACATCCATTTACATTTTTATCTAAAATTTTGGTTGAGGAATATATAATTGCATGAGTCCTAGTAACAGCAATACAAAGCCAATTTGTACTAGTGAAGGAGCCAATATTAACCCCATTGTAAAAAGCATTCCTCCACTAAACACAATTGCAATGCGATAGACTTCCTCGCGTATTCTTACTCCCAGAACAATAGCACTTAAACCAATCATTAATAAGAACACATAGCTTGCCAGCATACTTCTCTCCTTCAATAGAGCGTTGGCTATCCATCGCACTTACACAATAGCAGTATTTTGAATCTTAGAGATATCGAACAATTTCGATATAAAAAAATAAAAACTCACCTCAACTAAGTATAGCCTTTTATTTATATATCAGTTGCAACATGAGTCACAAACACAGAAAAAGCTTCTTCATTGCGACGATAGTAAGTACACTGTCCTACTCTGGTTGAGACAACTAATCCTGTATCTTCTAGCATGGACAAGTAATGAGATATTGTAGACTGAGCCAAACCTGTTTTCTTCTGAATACTACTAACACAGACTCCAACGGTACGAGGATCTATATCCTGACAGGGAAAATTGCTCTCCGGTTCCTTTAACCAGTGCAGAATTTGTAACCTAGTCTCATTAGCCAGGACTTTAAAAATATCAGTATCTTTACTATCCATATTCCAATTATATCGATTTTTTTCGATATATCAATTTTAGTTAACACTTACGAATTAATGGACAATTGACCGATTATTCCGAGCAGGGTACAAGCTCTCAGATTTATCTGTGGGGTCAATTCCATTTTCTAAAATCCACGCATCCAAAATCGATTGACCGATTTCTAATTCACCACTTGACTACCATGACTACGAGGATCATCTTGACTACCCGATGATGGTACTGATTTAACAACTTTGGAAACTTGTCCACTAGCTTGAGCATACGGTAGGGGTGAACCAACTACCAAGGCTTCTAAATTACTTGTCATAATAGTACGCGGTTGATCGCCGATCGCCTGTGCAATGGGTTCTCCATTTTCACTTAAGTACACAAAGTGGGGAATACCATCAACGCGATACTTTAACATCTCTGGTAGCCACTTGTTATTATCTACATTCAGCATCACAAAATTAACTTTTTCTGTATACTGCTTTTCCAATGTGGCAATAGCTGGGGCCATTTTCTGGCATACAGTACACCAGTTAGCATAAAATTCCACTAGCGATGGCTTACCGTTTGTCAAAGCTACTTCTAAAGGGGTAGATTCTTCACCCAACTGAGTCAGAGAAACTGTGTTAGTCTGGGATTTCAACCCCAAAACTAGTGTGACACTAAGAGCGATCGCCACTATTGCAACTAAAAAGTTTCTGATCCGTGTCCCAGTGTTTAATTCTGACTTAGCTGGAGATTTCCCAGAAGTATCCGTACTCATAACAGATTATTAAAACTTATTAAGTAGTGTTGTTTTCAGTTTACCGTTTTATTTTAAAAGGCAAAGTCGAATTCTGAATTCAAAATTATTCCCCAATTCCAATCTCTATTTCCACAACCGTGAAAAAACGAGTTACCCTCACCTTTCCTAAACGTGCCATTCAAATGCCAGTTACCTACCGACTAGCAAAAGAATTTAATGTAGCTGCGAATATTATCCGCGCTCAAGTAGCGCCAAATCAAATTGGCAAGTTGGTAGTAGAACTCTCTGGGGATATAGATCAATTGGATGCTGCTATAGAGTGGATGCGATCGCAAAACATCAATGTATCTCAGACCTTGGGAGAAATTGCTATAAACGAAGAGGTGTGTGTTCATTGTGGGTTATGTACAGGGGTTTGTCCCACCGAAGCCTTAACCCTGAACCCCCAAACCAGTAAACTGACATTTACGCGATCGCGCTGCATCGTCTGTGAACAGTGTATACCTACCTGTCCAGTGCAAGCAATTTCCACAAATATTTAGTTATCCCAACCTAATCACATCTGCGGTAACACCACCATCACCCACCAGTCTCGTTTTGGCTGGAGAATCGTAAACTACCAGTAGCGAAGGTATTCCGGTGATATTTTCAAATAAAGTTATTCCTTCTGCATGATCATTTTGCTTACCAAAGGGAATATCTTGTACATATTCAGGGTAGTGTAGGATATCATCTTGCAAGTTGATGTTAACTTGCAAACGGTAAACTTGCACCGGGCCATCTAAATCCATCGTCGGTCCTGCTAGAATTACTAAATCTTTGTCAGCTAAATGTAGGTCTCTAATTCCCAAACCATTTAAAAATACAAAATACTTTTTATAGCATTGGTCTGTTTTTGCAATTGGTTTGAGAGTTAATTCCCCAGCTTGAGAAAGTTCTACCTCTATTTCCAAGATTACAGCCCAACCTCGTAATACCGGGCCGCGCAAACCCAGAAAAATTCTATTTTGAGAAACTGCGATACCTTCTATATCAAAGCCATTATCTTTACCAGGGATTTTAGCAGTGACAAAAAATCCTAGATGAGGATCATCTTTCAAAACTTGCATCAACATATTTCCGTATTCAGTTAATTGCAACTTAGCAGCAGTTAACTCCACACTTGCATCTTTTGGATGGGGACAAGATTTACATAATTCTCCGTCAACTAAAGGGATACGTGCTAGGATATATCGATTTGGTTCCGATTCAATTTCAGCTAGTCTCTCAATATTTTTAATCTCTGATTTATCTGGTTTGGGTTTTTTACGTTTCCAGCTATGGGAACCAATCATCCAGAGATAATTGTCACTATACTCAATACCCTCAATATCAATTTCTTCGTTTTCAGGCGCAGGTAAATCAATAAATTCTGCTACACGAAACTGTTTATGCTCACCAAAATTATCAGCATCAATATAAGACAGACGTTCAATAGTTGATGTCTCATCTGAACCAAACCATAAATGCTTTTCAGGTGTTAGCATTACTGCCGATAGATCTTCTCGGTATTTTTTAAAGCTATCGGTAAATGTGAGTAAAACCTTATTTAACAAAATAAATTTTTCCTGTGATTTATTTACGTTTATTTTATCATTTTATAATGATAGCATTGTTTTATACCGTATAACTCTTAAATTATTAATGAGTTGTTTGCATCAAGATGCTTTTAAAAAATTATAAGCAAAATCATATATTTATGCTTCAGAAAGCTAATATTTGCAAATATATAGCATTATTAAATTATTCCTGAAATACAAGATCCCCGACTTCGCAAAAGTTGTCGGGGATCTTGGCTTTGCGTTATCAAAAATCATATAGGATTGCTATTCCCAATATTATATTTAATTACAAATAACATACATGAGTTTTTAACTAATGCTATGATGATTCAATAAGTATATCTAAATATGGCACTCCTAGATAAATTGTGAAAGTTCTTGTATTTCTTTATATGCGGCATTTTTTGCCTCATGTGGTTAATTCCCTAAATAATTTTCACGAACCAAATAGGACTGTGAGAAAAATAGCTAGAGAAGGTGTATAAATTACTATGACGTTGGCTGCAAAACCGACAGTTAAAAATCTTGGACACTACGCTTACTCCGCAATCAAAAAACACTTTAAAAAAACCTTCAAATGGGAAACAGAAGTTAAAAAAGATAAAGATCCAGAAGCATTACATCAAATGCGAGTAGGAATGCGTCGCTTACGTACAGTTACTAGTAGATTTGCGATCGCCATTAATCTCCCAAAGGTCGTAAGTGATAAAAATGTCGGTAAGATAGCACGTCGTCTTGGTAATCTTCGAGACTTAGATGTATTAAAAGAAACTCTCGAACATCTTTCGCAACCACAATTACCTAAAAAAGAACAGCAATCTCTACAAACAGCTTTGGATGCTTTAGAAAAACAACGAGAAAATGCACTTGCAGATGTGCAAACAATGTTGAAAGATGAACGTTATAAATCAATCAAACAAGCGTTAAAAGATTGGTTAGATGAACCAAATTATCAACAACTAGCATGTTTACCTATGCAGGAAGTTTTACCAGACTTACTTTTGCCAGAGGTAAGTAATTTCTTATTACATCCAGGTTGGCTAGTCGGGACTCAAATTGAAGGATCTCAACTTGTAGTATTGCACAATTGGGAAGGCGAAAAAATAGAAAAAGAACTAGCCAAAAATGGTAAGACTCTTCACAGTTTACGAAAACAAGCCAAACGTATACGTTATCAAATGGAGTTATTTACCGACTTATACGGCAAAAATTACACAGCTTATGTTGCCGAACTCAAAAGCATCCAAGATATCTTGGGTTCTATGCAGGATAGTATAGTCATGGCTGAGTGGCTAGAAAACATCTTCAAATCAGAAATTGAAACTCAGATTCCCACAGTTGCTAACAAGTTAGCAGAAAATCGTTATCAAATGTGGCAGCAATGGCAACCATTACAAGAACGGTATTTACAAGGGAAAACAAAACAGGATTTACATTTAACAGTACTTTATCCTAGGTGAGGTACCCATTCACTTACGTTGATATCTCATTCCTGGTTGTTGTGAAATTAAACCCATCAATTCTAATTGCAACAACGCACTAGCAACAGCACTTGCAGCCATACCTGTTTGTTGGATAATCATTTTGACGAGTCCAACGGATACCATATTCTGAAGGTTGGCGCGTACCGACGATCGCAACTAATGGAGTTTCGCCTAAATTTTCTAAAAGTTCGACTTCACCACGAAAATATAGCAATGGCGGTAGACTGGGAATCTCTATTAGCAAGCGGGGATATTCTGGATCTGCTGGTGTCCAAAAATTCGGATTTTGTTCTTGGTGTTGGATGAGTAATTGTTCAGGATGAAGATGCGATCGCTGTCTCACCACTTTTTGCAATGTCTGAAAACCAAAACCTTCCACTGCTTGTAACTGTGCGGGACTAGCTTTCCAAGCAGCCTGAAGCGTGCCAAAATGCTGTTGTAATCGTTGCAGTAATACCGGGCCAATCCCTGATATTTGTGACCAAGCTAGCCAATACGCACTTTCAACTGCCAATTCTCAATCCTCATTGAGTATTAAGTCAAGATTACTCGCGTTGATTGTCATTTGTCATTACAGTGAACAGTGAATAATAGAATTTGATAACTGATAACTGAATCACGCTTTCCAACTCACGACTACAGCATAAAGATAAGCTACTATCTCATCAATAATTGATCGTACACCTGCACTAAAATATTACTTTGTTGAAGTGGTGAATTAATTACCAGAAATGAATGTATTTGAAGAAAAATAAAACTCGCAATTACAACAAACACAGTTATAATCATTCCCCATCCCAAGGTAGTTGGCATCCACAAATACTGACGCTTAAATAAACGCATGATGGGGAATTTTTTCGGTCGATTTTTTACATTTTTCTGCATTAAACTTGAGCAGAACGTTTTGATTCTAAATAATCAAACACTGACTTATCTCCAATATCTGCTGTAATTACCTGTACTGTCTTCCGCATAGCAAAAACTACAAACAAAATTGCCCAAATTCCTAACAAAATCTGTTCTAACTGTGTTGGCAATATACCAACCAAATGCCCAAGTAAGAGTAAAGGTACGACGGGAGTTAATAATTTTGTTTCCAGACGATTGAAACAAAATGCTTCTTTAAAATAAATACCAGTCAAAGCTGCAAATGTAAAACCAACACCCAATAATGTCAGTGGTTGAGTGTAAAGAGTAATAGCTAAAGGCTCACTATTTGTAATTGCCAAGATAATTGCTGATACACTACCAATGAGCCAAAAAACTTGTAAAGCTCGGTGCAACTCCACCATGTAAATATGAATTGTGAGTAAACTAATACCAAGTCCTAGACTGAAACAGGCATATAAAGGTGTTAGTAATTTGAAAATAGTGGGGTTAGGATTCAACAATACTAAAGTACTGCCCACAGCAAAGCAAATTGCAGCTAGCATTAAACCACTACGATAAATAATCACGCCCTTGCGATCGCCCTCAGTAATCGTAAATTCGCCAAATTGACCTTGATAAACTTCTGGTGCTGATATTGTTTGAGTAGTCATATGTCAAATTAGTTTAGTGGTTAGTGGTCAATTGTCAATTGTCATTAGTTATTCTCCCCATCCCCCTTGTCCCTTTCTAATCACTCTCGATCACTACTTGTATGGTATCTCCCAAATTCATCTGTAAGTGCGATCGCGCATTACCAGTATTAATAGCCAATTCTACCCAGCCGTGACTACCAACGAGGGCGATCGCATCACCAATTTCCCTATCTCCATAAGTTTCACGTCCTGGTATGATTTTGTCACCCACAAGTACGCCCCAACTTTTGCTTTGTAGGTAAGATCCAGGAATATTGCTGACTAAGTTACCAAAATGATCAATATATTGAATACAACCTGTGATCATATTCCCGCTTTGAGTGCATTTGGCTATTTCTAGCTTGACTAAGCTTTCTGGATTGATTTGTGTTCCTAACTGTCCCAGAGGAACACCACAAGCTAGATGCGCTCCAGTAGGGGCGAAAATATCTCGACCATGAAATGTGCTGCTAGGATTTGGAGTACGCCAGTAATTAGGATTTGTTAGTTCTACCGCAGCGACAGCAGGACTGTGACTCAACACTCCACTAAATAAGCCATTGTCTGGCCCAATCAAAAATCCATGAGCAAATTCTACAGCGATCGCCCTTCTTTTTCTTCCTACACCTGGATCTACTACCGCCACATGTACGGTTCCGACAGGAAAGTATAGATAAGCATCCATGAGACAAAACCTAGCAGCAGCAATATTTTGCGGTGGAATTTGGTGTGTTAAATCTACCACCTTTAGCTTGGGGTTAATTTGGGCGATCGCTCCCTTCATTACACCTACATACACATCGCGATCGCCGAAATCGGTGAGTAAAGTCAGCAGTGATTGCGGATTTTGTTGCTTCTCGAACATGTGATCCCATTTGCTTTATATCACTAAGTTTGTTTTTTCTGTAACATAAACAACTAAATTTTCGATATGTTATGATCACAAGACATAAAAAAATGATGATTTAGACCAAAGTAATTCCTATGATTACAAGCAGAACAGAAGTTGTGAAAAAAGCACGAGAAGCCCACAAAGAAAGCATCAGAAGAAGTTTGCAGCATCGCTTGGAAGTAGCAAGAGCTAAAGGCGATGAAAACCTCATTCGTCAGCTAGAGGCAGAAATGAAATATTTCGGTTAAACCATAAAGTTTACCGCACATAGGTTGTTCATAGTTCTGTTGTGTTTCTGCCTGCTGTTTTAGCAGGCTTTCTTAATCTTAAAGTTTGTAAGTGAGGACTTTAGTCCTCAGAATCAGCGCTAGAACTGCTTAGTATAAAAAAGAATTGAGAATTGTATGTGACAACTGTGTAAGTCCTTAAAGATATGTGCAATATATTAATTTTTGTAAAAGATAAAAGTAAACATGTGCCAAACCCTTACGAATGACAAATGAAGCCCCTATTTTATTTGTGCCGACTGACTTAAGTATTCTTGCTCAGTTAAAAAATTTTTAGTAAAAATTCGGTCAATCCTAGTAGCTGCAAATATTGTGGATATTAATACGCTGTATATTAGTTTCTGATGACTGCTGTGTGCTGATAAAGCAAATAGCTATCAGTTAAAGGAACAAGTAAATGCCTAATGGGTACATTTTTGTAGGGTTTAACCCTCATTCTTCCCTTGTAGTAGGATAAAGTCAAAGCGGACAAACACAACATAAGCCCCTGGGCTAAGTTAGCGAGCTTTGTTACAAAAGTTTATCTATTTCACAGGAAACTACTCAAAAGGTCTTTACAAACTTTTACACGCCGTCGGGCAGTCGGTGTATGCTTGCCGAGGGTAAAGTAATCTGAAATGTTGCTGTATAGAGAAATCTTTAGGGCGTTTTGGATCTCCCGTTGAAGCAAGAATCCCATCCGCTTTTAGCGGTGGGAGTGTCAATAAGCGCTACTAGCTGAAAACTTTTTATTTCGGTTTGATGGAAAGAGGTGGAAAAATCGTGAAAAAATTGGTGCGTTTATTAACAGTCTTTAGTTTTTTGTTGGTAGGATGTTTGGCATGGCTAGGTACGCCTCAGATAGCCCAAGCGAGCAATTTTAACAGTTTTGCTTTGCCATCGGTTTCTGTTCTAGCCTTGCAAAATCCAGCAGATGCAAAGCTTGCAGATGTATATGGTGACAGAATTGATTTAAATAACACCAATGTGCGAGCTTTTCAGAAATATCCTGGCTTGTATCCTACCCTAGCAGGCAAAATTATCAAATATGCTCCTTACGATGAGGTAGAGGATGTATTAAAGATTAAAGGATTGAGCGAACGTCAAAAACAAATCCTGCAAGCTAACCTAGATCACTTCAAAGTTACAGAAGTAGAACCAGTCTACACCGAAGGATTTGACCGTTATAACAACGGTATTTACAGATAAGACATAACTGTAAATACGGTTATTTCCAATAAAACAGCATCCCACTCCTTTTTTTAGGGAGTGGGATTTTTATGTTTTTGCAAACAAGGGAAGGGGGACAAGGAAGACAAGGAAGACAAGGAAGAAAGGTTGCGCTGTATGAGCGCAACTTCGTGTGAGTGAGTGCAAAATAATCCTTCAGACATACAGAAATTTCAGGTAAACCAGATTTTGGAAAGATGAATCTGTACCCTTATTCTTTTTAAACTGTTTGCAGAACAAAATGATAAGGAGCAAAAATTCATGTCTGCTGAAGGAAACAAAAAAGAAACTACACCATCTAATTCTGGTGCTGCTTCTGGTGGTTATCAAACCCCCGTTGAAGAAGATATCCGCAAAACTGGTAACGCAGCTCAATCTGATGCTAAACAATCAGCTACACCAGAAGCGCCAGGGGAAGATACCGTAGCAGGTAGTCCCAATCAAGGAACAGAGTCCCGTTAATTGCTTGACGCTCTCTTCAAAAGCCAACTCGTGGAATCATCATCTAGATGAGTGCGTTAGCAAAAATTATTGAGTGGGGTTGTGTCTATCGAAGACACACTTTCCACTCTATTTTTATACTTAAAAATTTTTTGATACACCAAAAGTGTTAGTAATTTATCTGAAAAAAAGAGGTTGCTTATATATGAATAGATATCATTCTATACTAAAAAAATTATGCAACCGAGAGTTTGGGCTTGTAGCATTGGATTGGCTTTGTCTTGGCTGATATCACCAGTTATGGGTGTAGAAGTACTCAAGCTTCCCAGTAGACAAGCACAGAATTCTATAACTGCTAAACCAATTGTTGTCAGTAAAGCTGAATTTGGGGTTATCAGAGTTGAAAAAGGTGGAAAGACTACTCTTATCCCCACAAAAAAAATACCACTTCAAGAGGGAGTTGCATATGGCTGGCGGATTCAACTCAAGGACTACCAAGGTGAGATAACATGGCGGGAAGTCCTTCAGTTACCAAAACCTCCTGAAAGTTGGGCTACAAGTAACACTGAAAATTTCTCATTGTCACCTGACGGCAGAGCAGCAAATATTCAACGCACAGATAAAATCAAAGATGGTGTAATTAAAAACTCTTGGACGATCGCAAATGGTGATCCTGTAGGTAAGCATAAGATAGAAGTTTATATTGGCGATCGCCGTATTGCTACTTTTGAATTTGAGGTAGTTCCTCCAATCAGACTACAAAAGCCAACTCCAAAAGCATAATTGTAAGTTTTGATATGTATACTAGGAAATGTTTTGTATAAGTTCATCAGTCAACAAAAGACTTGGAGAATTTAGCCAATGAGTAATGCAGAAGTTGCTACAAAACTTAAAGAAGCTGCTGATACTTTATTAATGCCTAGTGAATCCGAATTTCCTTTTGAATCAGTTCACTGGCAAATTGCTCAACAAACGCCTTTAACTCCTAATCAAATTTTAGAATTCACAGATCATTCCTTGGATGTACCAGTAGAAGTGGTGGATGTGGACTATTTTTTTAGAAATATTGCTGTTGAGCAAGAATGGCATGATGATCAACAAAAAGAAAATGTTAAAAAATATAAGAAGCTTGTTGAAACTATCAAAAGTAACCTCAGCGACATTCAGGTTTACCGCGTTGGAAGAATAAACATTGATGTCTATATTGTTGGCAAAACAGACTCAGGTAATTTAGCAGGCTTATCAACCAAACTGGTAGAAACCTGATAATTAAAGATTAGCAATTAATAAAAATACTAACCCGTCTAATATTTAAGACGGGTTATTCTTTGAGTGCTATTAAGTTTTACTGATTATCAACTCTAGCTTCAATCGTGTTTTCAATTATATCCGAAACATTAGAAAACAAGTTGTAACCTGTTCTTGCTTCAATTGTATCTACACTAACTCTGTACGAACGCCAGTCATTGTATCTAATCCCTTGGTCATTTGGCATATCGACAGCGATGACTCGTGTATTAACTGTTACGCCGCTAATCCCAAGTCCAGGTTGATTCAAGACTAGAATAGCTTTCCAAACTCTGTCTGGTACTGTAACTCTACCACTTGAAATCGTGCTAGCCCCACCATTAGAACCAGTTCCACCTGAGCCGTATCCACCAGAAATAATATATAGTTCTTTTCCCTCGTAAATTACTAAATCTCTGCTGTAATTTTCTAAATTCGCCCAGGGACCTTGATTATTATCAGGAGCTTGGGGAACTATATTTGTCATCAAAAATGTTGCGGAGTTGTTCGCAATTGTGTTTGTCCGATCTGCTGAGGGTGTCATATGCCCTCTATCAAATCCGCTACCAGTGTAATCCGAACTACTGACTTGATAGCAACCATTTGGTAGTGTGGTATCAGCACGAAAATTATCCTGGCGAGGTGCGCTCCCTAGCCAAGACGAATTTAACTGCCAACTAACCCAGTTTGGTATACCTCTACTACAGTGGTGTGATGTTGCGTATTGTGACTTAACTAATAAATAGTTACTCAGGCTAGAACTTCCTGCATTGCTAGGATTACCCATTGTTAAATGCACGGAAGTTTGGGCAGGTGCAGGAGTAGGTAAAGTTGCAAGTAAAACAGCAAGCAGACAAGCAGATGCACAAGAAATCAGGAAAGTCGAAAACTTCGCTTTCTTCATAACTATCTACTTGAGGTTGTGATGATGTTTATTTTTTATCTCACGAGAGAGAATAAGCTTTACAAATTAATTCTGAGTTAAATTAAAAATAAATATTAGTTAATATAAATCTGAAATTAGAAAATTTATTTCTAAGTAAATACTATTTTGCTTGTATAAAAATCCTGTCAGAAGAGTGTTTGAAAATTGTTATCGTAGATGAAATTTTTTTACTAAAATTCATTTGTTTAGAGCGATCGCTTCCCTTGATATCCCACAACAAAAAACCTCAGCGTTAAGCACTGAGGTAACAGAGAAGTATGAATGACGATAAGAGATATAGCGAGAAACAAAAAATCTTAGCTAACGCTAAAACCAAGCAAAATTAGAGTAGTGACAATTAGAGAAGCAAAAACGGCTTGGATAACGTATTTACGTTGTTCCCAAATTGCAGGGTACTCGGCATAGTACATCTTGGGTTCAGTTGCGTAGTTATTGAGAACGCCATCTTCATTAACAGTGGTATACATAAGTTTGTTTTCCTTTATTTGTTTCTTTATGTAAATAAATATAACAATATTGTTATAAAAGGTCAAGATGAATTGACAAAAAAATGCTGATGCCGTTGATAAGAGTCACTTATCAGGGATGGGGGAGTTAGAAAGCACGGGATATACCCCAACTAAAGCCCAGTCACAACTGCTGGGTTTTTGAGTTTGAGTGAGGTGATGGCAGCGATGTTCAAGTGATTGGTCAAGCTATCCGCAAACATTGGGGCATTGAAAACGAGGCTCATTAATTCAAAAAGTTTTCTGCTTCTAGAATTTGCCAGAGATTAACATCCGTTTCGACTAGACAGGCATGACCACTGTGAGGTAAAATTACTGATTGAGAATTTGGAAAAATCTTAGTTAAGCGTTGAGCTTCTGCTTGTGAAGGTAAAATTCGGTCATGTTTACTAGCAATCAGAAAAACAGGTTGGGTAATATAAGATAATTTTTTTTCGTCAATTGTAAATTCTGTTAAAAGGGAAAGACGTTGTTCGGCTGTTTTCTTCGGTGCAGAACTGACTGCTTTAAATAATACTTCTCTTGCAGTAGAAGAAAGTCGATTTACAGGAGCAAGAAAAGACACAGCTATAAATGAAGAAATTTTATAAAAAAAGTTAGGCGTATAAGGAAACAAAAGTGAGCCGAGATTAAGCCAAGGTACGCAATGAAATGAAGAAGCAGAATTTATTAAAACAAATCGAGCAAACATTTCAGGGATTTTCTGCATTACTTTCAGTGCTATGCAAGCACCAAAAGATTCACCACACAAGTAAACAGAAGTTCGAGGTACTTTTTTTAGTTCGGCTTGAGTCAGAGATATTACTTCCTCCGCTAGCTTATCCCAGCTTGTAAGCTCATCTGCTGGAATAACAAAGCAGCGAACATCAAAAGCAGCTTCTAAACCTAATGTTTGAATACGCATCATCTCCTTTCCTGTCTCATCCATTCCTGGTAAAAATACCAAAAGTGGATAAGTTGGATTGGAAAGTCGAGGAGTAAAAAAATAAGGATGACTATTAGTTTTGGACATGGTGAAAAGCCTTAATTTTCATAGGGCGCTATTTCATTCCAGCTATATCCCATATAATTTGTCAGCTTAATTAGATTAGGGTTCCATTTTCGACGCAAAGATATGTACAAATCAGCGCCAGTTTCTAAATTTGTTACTGTTTCTATTCCCTGATCTTGAAACTTTCTGACAGCACGATAATAACGCTTTCGCCAAACCTCTTCTAAGGATTCATTCATCTAATTTTGCTGCTCTTATTGACCTGATAAATTAAAGGTGTTCCCTACCAACGCGCACCCAACGGTAGCCATAGCCTTCAAGTTGTATACCGCGTTCTGGATGTTTAATTGGCTCATAGGATTTATCTCCAAGCAAATCAATCCAATTGGATTCGCGAACGCTACTTAACTTGAGACTCACTGTACAAGCATCTGATGCCAGATTATGAAGGGCTACAACAGTTCCATCGCGCCACTGATAGCGTAGAGCCAAAACTCCTGAGTTGTCTGTCTCAATCAGTTCCCAATTTCCCCAACCAAACTCTGGACATTCTTTAAGCATCCGAATTGCTCGCTCCATCCAGTTTAAAAGTGAGTAGGGATCTCTGCGTTGAGCAATAACATTCAGGTGTGGGTAGCCATATTCCCCCTCCTTGATTACGGGTCGAATTAGTTGATCACTAGGAGCTGTCGAGAACCCTCCATTAGACTCTGCTGACCATTGCATTGGGGTACGGCTGGCGTCGCGTTGTTTCAACGATAAGTCGTCTCCCATGCCAATTTCTTCACCCGCCTTTAGGACTGGTGTTCCTGGCATAGTAAACATGAGGCTGTAGGCGAGACGAATCCGACGCTCGTCACCTTGAACTAAAGGTGGAAAGCGACGACGAATACCGCGATCGTAAATCCATACTTGCTCTTTATCCTGATGAAATTTGGTTAATATATCTTCTCGCTCCGACTCAGAAAGCTTGTCCAACGACAATTCATCGTGATTGCGGATAAAGTGCGCCCACTGACAAATATCTGGAATTTCTGGTGCTGCTTTCAACCCTTTTATCAGAGGAGCCACCGCTTCAC
This sequence comes from Pelatocladus sp., assembly GCF_059505505.1. Taxonomy (NCBI): domain Bacteria; kingdom Bacillati; phylum Cyanobacteriota; class Cyanophyceae; order Nostocales; family Hapalosiphonaceae; genus Pelatocladus; species Pelatocladus sp. Next base: position 21,280 of record NZ_JCACKS010000243.1, read on the forward strand.
GAGCCAAGGCAAGCATGAGATACTGATTAACGATGAAGCTAAACAGCATCTGCAATTTATCTCCATCGTCGAAATATTTTGGTACATCTTCCATTGGTACATTCGCTTCTGCCAGAATAATCGCATCTCCTCGTCGCCAGGAAAGAAAGTTTCGCATTTCTTTAAGATAGCGATAAGGGTCTTTAATATCTGCCTGTTTTTCAATACCCTTTAGCTCAATTAAGAACGGAGCCGCATCAACTCGAAAGCCAGAAATCCCTAGTTGCAACCAAAATCCCATGATTTTGTAGAATTCTTCTCTAACTTGGGGATTACCAATATTTAAATCTGCTTGATGCTCAAAGAAGCGGTGAAAGTAATAGGCCCCAGCTTCCTTGTTATATGTCCAGGTACTGTCTTGATAGCCAGGGAAAATAATTCCTTCGTCTGCATCAGCAGGTTTTTCCTTTGACCACACATAATAATCTCGGTATTTAGAATGCTGATCTTTGCAAGCAGCTTTAAACCAAGGATGGTCAATCGAGGTGTGATTGATTACTAAGTCAACAATAACGCGCATACCGCGATCATTTGCCTGACGTAGAAATTCAACAAAGTCTCCTAATGTCCCCAAACGGGGATCTACATTGTAGTAATCCGTGATGTCATAGCCGTTATCTCGGTTTGGGGTAGGATAAAACGGCATGAGCCAAATACAGTTAATGCCTAAGCCTGCAATATAATCTAAGCGATCAATCAGTCCCTCAAAGTCTCCTATCCCATCACCGTTACCATCCATAAAGGTTTCGACATCAATGCAATAGATAACAGCGCTTTTGTACCAGAGGTCTAGCATAATAATCACAGCGATCGCCTCCGATATAGTATCTTTTTTTGGTTTTTCTCAAGTATCTGTCGATGGTGTTAGATTTACTATTGCGTTGGCGATCTTGCAGTACATCTCTACCTATAAAATTTAGATATGAAGATTAGCCAAAGTCACCCTTGGACTCTGACAATAGAAGAAGCGATCGCTATCCAAGAAGAAATGCAAACTGAGGTGATCACCTCAGATCAACTCCAGAAATCTGTACAATATGTTGCTGGCGTTGATATGGGTTTTGAAGCTGATGGTACTATTAGCAGAGCAGCAGTAGCAGTACTGAGTTTTCCAGATTTAGAGTTACAAGAAACGAGTATAGCCCGCCGTCCGACATCTTTCCCCTACATCCCTGGTTTCCTTTCATTTCGGGAAATACCTGCTGTCTTGGATGCTTTAGAAACGATAAAAATTACACCAGATTTGATTTTATGCGATGGTCAAGGAATAGCCCATCCTCGAAGGTTTGGCATAGCTTGTCACCTGGGAGTAATCATAGATATACCTACTATCGGTGTAGCAAAATCACTCCTCATCGGTAAACATGAAGAACTTCCAGAAACACGAGGTAGTTGGCAACCCTTAATCCATAAAGATGAAATAATTGGGGCAGTATTACGAACACGTGTTGGAGTCAAGCCTGTATATGTTTCTAGCGGACATCGCATTAGTTTAGCTACGGCAATTGACTACGTATTATGTTGTACGCCAAAATATCGTTTACCAGAAACTACACGGATTGCTGATAAATTAGCAAGCGATCGCTAAGTAAAAATCTGTACAAATTCGTAACAAATAAAATCATGGAAAACTCTGCAAATCTACGCGTTTAGTTTGCTACCTTGTGCGTTTCAAAACACTACGATTTTCCGCAAAGCAATACTAAGCATACTATTAATATTAGTTACTTTTTAAAGTTTCATCTAAATATGTTTTAATTAGTTGCTTACACCTGCCTCATCGTGTTAGGAATCGCACAGGGAGGAATTGTATTTAAAATATAGGTTTTGGGGAGAACAATGAACGCACTAACTTTACAATGGCACGACGCAGGTCAAACTAAAACTCAGAAAATTCACAAAACACAGCCAAGCAAAAATCCTGGCACTATCCGTATTGGTCGCGATCCAGTCCGGTGTGATATTATTTTGAGTCATCCTACGGTATCAGGCTTACACATAGAAATCTTTTTTAACGCCGAACAGCAACGTTTTTTGATTAAAAATTTGCGTGAACAAAATCCTCCCCTTGTAGATGGACAGAAACTGGTACAAGGTGAAATGCCTTTGAGTGAAGGCAGCATTATTTATTTAGGACAACAACAACTCAAAGTCACAGAAATTTCTGTTCCAGGAGGTAGCACCGTACCACCAACAATTTTGACACCCCCACAGCCACAAGCTACCAATCCTCCGCCAATTCCTGTAGCACAACCACAGATACATCACAATTATTACCAGCCCAAGCCCACACCACAATCACACCAACAACCACAACCGCAGCTACATCCCAATTATCATCAGCCTGCACCACAACCACAAGTAGCAGCACATCATCACCATCATCCAGTCACACCCGCCGTACAACAGCAACCACAACCACAAGGGGTTTATGGATTGCAATGTCCCAGATGTAAAAAACTTTCCTCATATAAAAACTTGTTATTAGGCTGTCAGCACTGTGGTCATTCTTTGCAAGATGCCCTCAGTGTGTTAGTACCACCTAGTCGTTAGAGACAAAACAATTAAAAATTAAAAATTAAAAATTGGGAAGAAGGACAAGGCAGACAAGGGGGATGAGGAGAATAACTAATAACAATTGACAATTGACACTTGATCATTAACTAACTAATTTAAATATTTATTTGCTTATAAACAAAAATACTTATGAATAGCGGTTCTTTAGAAATTCAATTACTTTGGCAAGATCCTGTCACAGGAGAAAGACGAGAACCAAAATTGAGGCTACCTGTTGCTTTCGGTAGAGAATTTGCCCGGATGCCTGCTGAACTCAGGGGACAACAAGTCGCCCGGATGGTATTAAATGATGACCAAGTTTCTCGCTTCCATGCCTTGATTGAATGGCAACAAAATCAACTGGTGGTGACAGATCAAGGTAGCGTCAATGGTATCTACGTCAATGGTCAACGCCAGACACAGGCTGTGATTAATAGTGGCGATATTGTACAAATAGGCCCTTACATAATTTCTGTAACTTTTGCTGCCTCAATTCCAGCGAGTCCACTTATACTAACCAGTACACCTAGTCCGCCTAGTCCTCCCCCAGCAGTCCCCAGTGGCAATTCAGTCATTGTCTTTAATCCCAATACCAACCTCCCAGATCCTACCTTAGCTCCACAAGTAGTAACACCACTGGCCAGCAATTTTCCGCCACCAATATTTCAGCAAGAAGTTGTCCCTGTTCAGGCACTTCATGCAACGGGTATGCCAGTAGATGAAACTTATTATTTAGCTGTTGGGGCAGGACTAGGTAGTTTTATTTGGGTAGATTTGCTGAGATTATCTGGTGTTACAACTGACAAAATAGTGGCGCTGGGTATAGATAAAGAACCCTATGCCCGTTACAAACTTTTGTGTATGAATTCGCAAATTCCTTTACATGAAAGATTGCGTTCCAATTCTGACTCTTGTCCTGATAATATTTGGGGTTGGCCTAGCTATGCTTTACGAGAAGCTTGGCATGACTTTGGCAAAGGTAAAATCAATGATTCTATAAAACATCTGTGGAAGGTTTTTGCTGAACCTACTTTTGCTGAAACCTATACTCCCCGTGCAGGTAATGTTTTTAATTCTATTGATCGGGAGGCAAAACGCATCGGTTGGGACAAAATTTATCAGTTTGGACGAGTTTTGGCAATTCGTAAAACCAATGATGGCAGATACTGCGTAGCCTATTCTCGCGGACGTGGGAACCATGCATTTTTTATCAGTCGTTATTTACACTTAGCGACTGGTTATCCAGCGCTGCAATTTCTTCCACATTTACAAGCTTATCGGGAAAGATATAAAGACTTTAGGTCGGTTGTGAATGCTTACGAAGATCACAAACATGTTTATGAACAGCTAGAACGCCAAGGAGGTATAGTCTTAATTCAAGGACGAGGAATTGTTTCTTCTCGAATTGTGCAACGCATCTATGAAGCGCGTAAGAAAAACCCGAATATTTCTATTTTGCATTTAATGCGATCGCCAAAACCCCAAGGTAATAAATACGGTACTTCTCAGCGTACGGTTAAGCATCATATCGAATTACAACCATTTAACTGGCCCAAAGCTTGTTGGGGTGGAGAACTACGAGAATTCCTAGAAAAAGCCAATCCAGAACAGCGTAAAGAATTAATATCTAATAAAGTCTGGGGCGGAACCACCACCGCAGATCGCTTAGACTGGCAGTTGATCACAGAGGTTGGGCTTAGAGAAGGTTGGTATAAAATTCAGTTTGCTATTGTCACCAGAGTTGAACAAGATTATCAAAACCATCTGATTGCCTATATTCAAGATAAAGACTTTGGCGAAATTCAACTCCCAGCTGTTGATTTTATTATTGATGCCACTGGTCTTGATGCCAAGGTCAAAGAAAGTCCTTTACTTCAAGATTTAGTTGAACACAACCACTTACCACTTAATCCTGTGGGACGTTTGAGTGTTGCCAACGACTTTGAATTAGTAGAAATGCGTAATGCTCAAGGTAAAATTTATGCCGCGGGAGCAATCACTTTTGGTGGTCCCTACGCAGCAGTTGACAGCTTCCTTGGCTTGCAATATTCCTGCCTATGTGCCGTTGATGGTCTAGCCACAGCCCGTGCGCCTGGTGTGCATCGTCTCAACTTCATCAGGTCTTTTGGACAATGGTTAAAGTGGGTGTTTAATCAATCGCCCTAGAGTGTTGGGGAGCGGGGATTGGGCATGGGGCATGAATCAGTTAACAGTTAATAGTTAATAGTTAATAGTTAACAGTTAACAGTTAACAGTGACCAGTTTAATTTGATAACTGATAACTGATAAGTTGTCTCCCCAATCCCCATTACCCCTTCGCCCCTAATCCCCAAAGGGGGCCCCGAGTTCCCCTCCAGGGGACCCCTACCTTCCCCAATCCATTGACCATTACCAATTTCTGAATAATTTCTGTATCTTCTTCTATGGTTTATGAATTTCTTATAAAGACAGTCAGTAGTAGAATGCTGGTGAAGTCAATTTTAAAATTTAACAATTTAATCAAGAACGGCAAGACAATAGCAATTATCTTGTGTAAAAACTGTGTAAAAAGAAGTTATTTACATAAAAATCAGATACTCTGAAATGGTGTAGAAATGTATAGAATTTTGTAAGGATATAAAATATAGTTTTTTCAAATGCAGTTATTTTTAACACCTTCTTCAATGCAGCTGTCTACTCGACCAACTAAAAGTCAACCTTTAAAGATTGTCGCACTGGGGGACAGTTTAGTATATGGATTCGGTGATCCAGAAGGAGGTGGCTGGGTTGAACGACTACGGCGACAGTGGATGTCACCTGATAGTGCTGGTCATATCATCTATAATCTGGGTGTCCGGGGCGATCGCGTCCAACAAGTAGCCCAAAGACTAGAAGTTGAATTTCGTCATCGCGGTGAACTACGCAATCAAGTTCCAGATTTAATCATTCTTTCAGTCGGTGTCAATGACTCAGCCCGCTTAGGTCGTCCGAATGGACGCAACTATACAGACTTTGAAACTTTTCAAACACAAATCACTTCATTACTAGAAATGGCCCAGCAACTGTGTCCTGTATTATTTGTAGGTATGACGCCAGTTGATGAGTCAAAAATGCCATTTCTGGACTGCTTGTATTATAATCACACAGATCAGCATCGCTACAAAGAAGCAACTCGAATTGCTTGTCTGCAAAGGGGAATTCCCTATCTTGATATCTTCCGAAAATGGGCTGAACACGGCGAAAATTGGTGGTCTAAACGCCTTAGTCATGACGGTCTTCACCCCAATAGCTTAGGCTATCAAGCTTTATTGGCAGATGTTAATCATTGGGAAGCGATCGCAACTTATCAAAATAAATCCCATTTTTCAGCCTCAAAAAAAGATAACATCTGAAAGATGACTTTTCAAACATTCTTTAAGGCTTCAGTAAGGTATTTTGTATTTTGTATTTTGTATTTTGTATTTTAGAAAGATGACTCCTACTTTATTAGGTCGCTGGCAAACTCGATTATTATTATTAGCAACTGTAGGGATATTTGTATCCATACCCTTTGCATTGGGTTTAGTTGGTTCTCCCTCTGGCATAGTTTATTTTTGGATCATTACCTATGTTGCTATATTTGGAATTATTTGGGATGTAGTATACGATCAAATCCAAAAAAGACGCTGGGATAGAGACTGGCCAGCACTTTATCAAGTATTAGCTGGTATCTGGGAATTTATATTTATACTTTGCGGAATCAAAGTTTTTGGCTTTTTACCTGTATTGATTCCAAAAGAACGATTATCTCCTTTCTGGATATTTGCACATTATAGTGTTGTTTGGCTAGCAGTTTTTATTGCTTCGCAATCCTTAATGCGAATCATATTTCCTCGGTGGCGCTTCCGTGGAGGTCAATGGCTATAAAGTGTTACAATTGAGGGAAGCGGATCAACGCATTGGCTTCCCTACAGTATTTATTTTTACTTTATAAATAACCTCTAAGTCCTACACAAAGGCTGACATTTTCACCAAACCATGCGAAATCTAATTCCGTTTCGGTGAAGTTGTAACCAATAGAAGCAGCAAAATCAACTATTTTAGTTTTGTCCCAATTCCAGATACCAAAAACACCTTTATTAGAGCATTTGTTATAGTATTGCTCGTAGAGGGCTTGATCTGAATTTAAAAGATCATAAAAAGCATTAACTTGTTCTAATGACATAAATTTTTGTTTCCAATGATAGAATTTTGTGAGTTTACTAAAAACTACACAAATTACTAGGGTAATTTCTGCCCAGATACTTTTTATCTTCAATATTTTTTCTTCGCCACAAGGATAAAATTTGAAAATAGTCACTAAATTATTATTTTTTAAAATATTATTATCTATATCTATCAAAAGTAGGAAAGTCCAAGAGGTGATGAGATGATGAGGAGAATAACTAATCACCATTGACCAATCATTCCTTGATGGTACAAGAAAGCGGATTGATCCGTGGAATAAATCGAAAATCCAAAATTCCCAAGAAAGCAGATTGATCCGTGAGGTCAATCCAAAATCCTGTTAGAGGATGACCATGGGAGCATCCCAATTTTTTCAAAATACCATAAACCAAAGGGTTTAAACCCTTTGCTAATAGCGCAAGTCGTCTTCAGACGACTTCATAAAATCAAACAGTCTGCTGAAGCAGAGTTTCACTATGAGACTGCGATTTCAATCGCAGGCGTTTTTTGAACATTTGGGATGCTCCCATGACCATTGACCATTGACCAATCACCAACAAACTACCAAGTACGATAATTATGTGCTGTTTTTTCACAAGGTTGAATTTCATCTCCAAAGACCCAACCTTTTGTACCATCAGCAAGTTGTACTTTGACAAAATCTCCCCTTGCTTGGAGAAATAAAACTTTTTCACCAAGATTGAGTTGTTTCAATGCACCAATTTCTGTTTGTGGTTCGGGACGTAAATTTGCCAATAATTTGCCACCAGAGGGAGATACAAGACGGCACATTTGTGGTTCTTGTGAGATGAAGTTTTGTTGTGAATTACCTCTACTTAAGTTAACAGTATTCAATACTATTACACCTGCGATCGCACTCATGAAAACTGCCGTACCTGCCTTAAATGGCGATCGCTGTACTTTTTTAGGTACTATTGAAATGCCACTATAATTAGGCTGAGAAGGAACAGGTTTTACAACTTCTTCAGATTTTTTGAATTGGGATACCCTTATTGTCTTGAGTACAGGTTGTGGTGATGCTAATGTGATTGCAAAACGTTTAGCATATTCTATTGGTGTGTAACCCTCACCATACTCTTTACAGGTAATATCTTTAACCCTAAAATCCTGTTTGCCCAAACGTATATGACTACCAACATCAAGAGATATTTCTCCAGCTAAAAGTAACTGTCCATCAACAATTGGAGGGTTTTGTTGACGTAAATTCCGCAAATAAAATTTCTGCTTTTCGGTATGAAAAAAGATTTCTGCGTGTAGTCCAGATATTGTCGGATCTGGTAAAACAATATCGCACTCGTGAGGATTGCGACCTATGCGAATTTTACCTATATTTTTACTGGCTTGATTTTCTATTATAGTGCGATATTTAATTTGCCCGTCTTCTATCCACTCTATTGTTAATTGATGTAGTTTGGTACCATCAATCTCCAATTTAGTCTCGGATTTAGTCTCTACTTCTGTTGTTTCTGTCTCAGTATAATTCGCTAATAATTCTCGTAGTACTTGCAACGCCTCAGTCGCACTTTGGTAGCGATCTTTAAAATGATAGCGAGTCATCTTGGTAAGGACATCAGCAAATTCTGGAGTCACAGAGGCGAATTCTTGCCAAAGTATTTCTCCTGTATCCGGATCATCTTGGAGTGTGTGCGGATGTACTCCTGTTAATGTTTGAATACCCATCATTCCCAAAGCATAAATGTCACTACTGGGACGAGGTACACGCCGGATTTGTTCAGATGGCATATAACCACGAGTACCAACGATCATTGTCATGTTTTGCTTTGGTGATCCAATCATTGTTTGGTTTCGCAATTGTTTAATTGCCCCAAAGTCAATTAAAACTAATTGATGATCGCAAGCACGTCTAATAAGATTATCTGGTTTGATGTCGCGATGAATTACTCCTTGACCATGAACAAATTCTAAAATACTCAATACTTCGATGAGCATTTTAATAGTTTGTTTCTGTGTCCATTTTTGTCCGACAAAAAATTCTTTACTCAGAGTATGACCATCAATAAACTCTTGGACTAGGTAAAATTGTTGGTCTTGTTCAAAGTATGCTAAAAGCCTTGGTATTTGGTCATGATTACCTAACTGTTGCAGGGTTTCGGCTTCTTTGAGAAATAGCCTTCTGGCAATTTCTAAAGATTCTGAGTCCGTACTAGTAGTTTTAAGATGTTTGAGGACACATTTAGGTTTTCCAGGGAGGTGTATGTCTTCAACAATATAAGTTTGACCAAAGCCTCCCTCACCTAATACTTTAAGGACTTGATAATGTCCTGCGAGTAACTGACCAATCATATTGTAAAGAGGATGAAAAATTTAATCTAAACTTACTTAACTATTTAATTGCTTAAGTTATTTTATCCCCCTATTTTTTTAAATTTTTGTCACATAAATATTGAAAAATGCCAAGATAGATACAAGTTTATTGTCTTCAATTTTGCATTTTCCAGACCTTTTTGACTCATACTTAGACATAAATAAAAAGCCTGGTAAATTAATGAATAACAAATCCATAGACTTTATGTTGCCAGTTTGGCAACTATGAGAAAAACGCTTTTTTATTTAGATTTAATATTTGTTTCCTGCAATTGTAGTGGATTTTGAGATACTTTTCTTTTCTCATTTCTGCTGTTTTTGCTACTGAAATTGAGTATGGAAAGTTTTACTTTAAAGACAGCAAAAAAATCAATTACTAGTGTTAAAATTACTAGCGTTTAGCGCAGGCTACGCCAACAAAAATCAAATAGAATCCTATATTTGGTGCAATTAGCGATCGCCTAAAATTAGGTTATCAAGATAACACAGGTTAGTATCAGACACCCTCTATCAAGTAGTAGAGATAATTAACGTGACAATGGCTACATTTCAGCAGCGCTGGTCAGTATAATATTACAAAAAAGCAGTGTCCCTCTGAACTTCGGACACTGCCAAGCATAAAAAAACTATAATTATTGAAGATTGGGTATTGTCCCCCGTGTCCCTGTTCCCTAATCCCCGATCCCCGTTCCCTAAAAATTAAAGATCAAACTGATAGATCTGATTACGCCACTTCAGCTTAAACTGCAAGCGTGTCCAGTTAGGCGGAAGATTTGGACAAGCGATCGGACCAAATTCAGTCATCCGCACGCCAGCAAAACCAAAGATGACTGCTTGCCATACTCCTCCTGCACTAGCTGCGTGAACTCCTTCATGGGCGTTACGCCGCACGTCTGCTAAGTCTACCATTGCTGCTCGTGTAAAGTGAGTGTAGGCTTCTGCACTTTGATTGAGGTCGCAAGCCAAAATAGCATGAATCGCTGGACCAAGAGAAGAACCGTAAGTATGATCGGTGCGAGGGCTGTAGTAGTCCCAGTTAGTTTGTAATGTTTGTTGATCAAAGCGATCGCGCAGCAGATACATAAGCATTAACACATCTGGCTGTTTGAGAATCTGCTTTTGGCTAGTCGCTTCTACCCCTAACAATCCTTGCATAGATTTGGTACGTGGTTCGTAGTCAGCAAAGTTGACATACTCTAAGTTATAGAAGCCTTCAAATTGTTCGATCAAGCCAGTTTCCAAATCTTGGTGAATGTAGATATGTTTGGCGATTTTCGCCCAAAGTAGCCTTTGTTCTGGATGCAAGTCAAGTTTTTCTGCCAGTTGTGTTGCGGTGTCGGGATAAGATTTTACTAGCCAATCCCACAGTTTTAAGGCTGTTTGCAAATGCCACTGTACTAATAAATTAGTGAAAGCATTATTATCGATGCGATCGTGATTTTCATCTGGGCCTATGACATCACGAAGATCGTAACTGTGGCGTTTTTGATTCCACTCTACTCTGCTTTCCCAGAAAACTGCTGTATCTAAAATCATTTCTGCGCCATAGTCGCGCATCCATTGATCATCACCTGTAGTTTGCCAGTATTTCCACGCACCGTAAGCGACATCGGTATTGATATGTACTTCAATTTCACCGCACCAAATCCGGACTTGTTCACCATTGAGAGTTGGAACCCAACGTGGGGTGACTTCATCGCCTGTGCTAGCACTTTCCCAAGCATAAAAAGCCCCCCTGTGTCCCATTTCTTGAGCTTTGCGTCGCGCTCCGCGTAAGGTATGGTAGCGATAGTTGAGCAAGTTCCGTGCCAAGTCTGGTTGGGTGTAAATCAGCAAGGGGAGAATAAATACTTCTGTATCCCAAAAGATATGTCCGCTATAAGCAAAGCCAGAAAGGGTTTTAGGAGGAATACTAACTCTGTCGTCATGACGAGGTGCGACGGCGAGTAACTGAAACAGATTGTAACGAACACTCAACTGAGCTAGGCGATCGCCTTCAATGATCACATCACTATCTTGCCACACTTGATCCCAAGCAGTAATGTGAGCTGCTAGCAAAGTTGAATAGCTGGGTGCAGCAACTAGTCGAATCATTGCAGCTTCCACCGGAGTTGCTATTTGCCGTGAGGTGTAGACGGTGATAATTTTTTCGAGGGTGACGGTTTTATCTGGTGCAACTGTTAATTTAGCTACAAGTGTGGGGTTATGCTGATCAAGCTGATGCACACTCACCGTAGCAGTTTCTTCACTTTCTACCACAAGCTTTGCTGCCATCCCTAGTTCAATAGCGGAATGTAAAGTCTGACTGTGCAACCAGATTATATTATCTAGACCGCCTTGTTTCAAGGTTTGCCAGTGTTTGACACCTTGGGTGTGGGGTTCTGGGTGGAATCCAACTTCTACCTCAACTTCACCTTCAAAGTCTACAGATGTAATCTGACATCTGATTGCTAAAAAGTGTTGACTTGCTAGACTTGCAAATCTTTCAAAATGAAATTCTAAAGTGTGTCCCTTCGGACTGCGCCAGCGTACATCCCTACTTACTATACCCAAACGTAAATCAAGACGACGTTCGTAGCTGAGAATTTCACCACAGTCCATGCGGAATCTTTCTCCAGCCACTTTAATAGTTAAGGGTAGCCAGTTAGGACAGTTTACTAACTCTGTGGAGGTGATCGCCACGTCATCATACACGCCATGAATCAAGGTTGCTGGACAATCTTGGGGATACCCTTCCTCAAATGTACCCCGTGTTCCTAAATATCCATTGCTGAGGGTGAAGACTGTTTCTTGATGATGTAGTTGAGTCGTGTTAAACTCTGTCTCAACAATATTCCAATCGCTAGATTCAATTAGTTGCTGATTTAGTTGGGAATTTTCAATGGTCAAGTCTAGCATGACAAATAAAGCCTATATTTAGAGTTTTGCGTTGCTTGGAATGCAATAAAATTGTGACAATATTGGGGGTTAAACTATTTTGGGTTTGAGATTACTCTCCCTTGAAGTCGCTATTGCGTCTATAGATTTTGGATTGACTTCAACCTAAAATCCAAAGTTGGCACGCTCAAATCAGTTCTTCAGTTTTCCCCAAAGTCTAGACTATTCTAAAAACTAGACTGAGGAAAATGACGTGCAACTGAAAAATCGCGTTCCCCTTTTCATCTCCCCATAGAGAGATTTTCGTACTTTTTCAATCCAAAAAAATCTAAAAAGAGAAAAATAATAATAATTTATACATTCAGCAAATAAGTACAAGTAAGTATATATTTATTAATCAAATTCTGTAACTACTTTTTCGGACTCAAATCAGGCAACATCTTTGTTTATCTATTGATATCTCTTTTAGACATAGCAATATTTATCTATTAAGTTGATATTTAACCAATTAAATTATTTACTCACTACAAAGTAAAGTTTTTAATTTTCCTGATTTGCTCGCAGTCTGGTATGCTACTAACTTGATTGTAATTGCTGTGTGGCGATCGCTGGCACTGGTTGTGTTAATGCTTCTGTTACTGCTGACAAACTTCTGACATCGGTGAGCATCCACGCATGAGTCATTACTGGTACAATCACCTCTCGGCCTACTGGCATTTGTGAACTATTGCTTGGGATAATCATCAAATCATAGGGTGTCCAAATTGAGGTAAAATTGATCTGTGAAAGCATGTCAACGTCCTGATTCAAATCTTGTAACAAAGCACTATCGGGACGCATCTGCACACAACCTAGACCTGGATTACAGTAGGCAACCCAAGTGCCATTATGTGGTGAAGAAATAGTAACGAACCTCTGTACTCTATTAATTCCCCCTAGTCGTTGGACATAATAACGACTCACAATTCCACCCATACTAAAGCCTACTAAGTCTATTGGTTGCTCTGGCGCAAAGGTAGCATCAACAAAGTCAGCAATTTGCTGTGCTAAATGGTCAAGACTACCATGACCACTATTAGGAAGCAAATCTAAGTCATATACATTCCAACCCCTTTGTCTGAGGTAAGAAATCATTTTGTCAAACACTCGACCTGTGTCAAAAATGCCATGCACTAAGACTACGGGGTTTCGTCTGTAAGTTAATTTGTCCATTTGCAAAATCAGGGTTGCACAGAATCTAGAAAAAATCTAACTGAGCATGATTACTATCCCTATCCTAGCTATGACACTCCTTTGACTGGTTTAGTACAGAAGTTGGATAATTAATTTTTTGGAATTTCCTACGAGCAAGTTGAATTTAAGACCTCATATTCACGTATAATGAAAGTGTATGTTAACTTTTATGAAACTTGCTTTCAAAATATTGCTCTCATATCCACAAAAATTCAATAATTGAACTTGAGTATCAACTATTCCAAACACTTGAGATAAAAGTTTATAGGGTTCGCTAGAGTACCGTTCCTTGTCTTTGAGCATTTGTTTTTACAAATGAAAAAGCTTCCTGTGCTTAGTTTTTTCGCTTTAAGAAGATCTTAATCAAATTATTGATTACAAAGGATGAGGTAAAGCTAGCAACAACTCTAAGAAATGTAATACTTTTCTCTAATTTTTAATAAAAGTACTCAAATTTCAGGTATAAAAGACAGGAGTAATTGTAATGTTCGGTTTTATCAAAAATTTAATTAGTGGAATTATGAAATTCATCACTGGGCTTTTTCCTGGCAAGAAAAAAGGTAATGGTTATTATCTGGAATTGAAGGAAGAAGCTGAAAATACACCACCAATCGCAGCGGCCAAAGCTGCTGCTGACAAAGTAGCTACTGCTGCTAAGAGTGCAGTCGATAAAGTCGCTGAGATGACCCAGAGTGAAGCAGATAAGGCCGTTGCTGAGACTAATAATGGTGCAACAAAATCACCAGTACCAGTTGCAGCTGCTCCAGAAACATCTAATGGAGCATCTAACGGAGCAAAAGAAGTTAAGAAGCCTTCTCGTAAAACCTCAGTTAAATCAGCCAAAAAAGCTAAAACAGAAGCTAAACCTGAGCCTGCGAAGGTTGAGCTAGTACAAACTGCTGAGGGCGTGACAGTCGAGCCAAAAGAAGACAAGGCACCCGCACTTAAAGCACAGCCAACAGAAACAACCTTCGCACCTAAGTACTTGATACCTACTAATACAAATGGTCGTCGTCGTCCTGGAGCGAATATGAATTCCTTCCTAGAGATGGCGCGTCAGGTAAAAACCCCTCCTAGCAAATCAAAATAGCAAATTAAAATAAGTAGGTTGTCATCATTGATACTCCTCATGCCCTACGGTGTGGGGATTTTTGGCTTATCAATACTTCTTGATTTTTGCAGATCTTTCGACCAACAGAAGTAGCACAAGCGTCTTCCGAAGCTTTATCAATATAGCAAAATCTTTGGCTCTCAGTTAAGTAGGTGGGCGTTAAAAATTGTCGCTATGACAAGGTAGAAGGCAAAGGCCAGAAGGGAAAAGGTTTTTAGGCAACTTTACTTTTCGTTACATACTACTCTCCAAGAAGCCGCTCCGCGTCTACGGTTTTTTTGCGCCTCTGTGCTTAAGCCCAAAATTCTTTGTAGAGTAGAGATCGTTAATTTACGGCCTTTACAGATCAATTTTTTGTATCAAAAATCCTTAACACCAAGCGTATTGAGTTATCAGTCTCCGTGTACTTTGCGTACTTTGCAGGCGATCAAAAAAAGCACCCTCCGAAGTGGAGGGCGCTTTTTCATCTATTTATTCGACTATCT
>NZ_JCACKS010000244.1:0-11422 GCF_059505505.1 Pelatocladus sp.
TGGCTAGTCTTGAGAGTATGCTCCTCTAGCAAGTTTTACCGCTCTAGTTTTTTTTCAAATTCTTTTCTATGTGGAAATTTTTTGGTATATATACTTAGCCAGATCAAATTAATAGACCTATCTTACGAAAGTTGGAGAAACCATAAAAACTAAATGTAAAGAAAAAACATATTTTCATGCTTAGTTGTAAGCAAAAGCTCACGTAAATTATTACAAAAATTCATGAAACACTCTTGTCAAAAAGTTCAAAGGAATACATATAAAGAAAAAATACCAGTATTTTAACTTTTCATGCAGTCCTATAAAGCGTGAAATCCAAACGCTGCAATGGTTGTGTCACCTCTAAGTCTTATTAGCTAACTCTTTACTTAGTTCTGTAAGCGACTGGGGTTTTATAACTCTAAACCAGCAAATCAAAAAGCAAAACTGTATAATTGCACACTATTTTCCTGTGCATTTCCGCAGTAGGTAGGAAGACATTAGACACTGATTAATATATTTATAAAAAATAGAAAAGATGGTTGATCTTGCAGATTTTACCTAAGACATCAGAAGTTTCAATGAAACGAGGAGTGAGAGGCAAGAAAGACAAAGGGGACAAGGAGGACAATTAATCAGTGATCAGTGATCAGTTATCAATCGCGTCTGTACAGTGATCAGTTATCAAATTAAACTGATCACTGTTAACTGTTAACTGATTCATTCCCAATCCCCAATCCCTAATCCCCAATCGCCGACCCCCAATATGCCAGAGTTACCAAAAAGCGTGTAGCGAGGAGATAAAAAAATGCGAGCTTGGTTGTCTAAATTCATCCACCGCAAACGTCGTTGGTTTTGCGCGACTCTGGTGCGAACATATCGGGAAATAAGTTCTGCTTCTGTTGATGAACTGTGGCAAAAGCTAGTTAACTTGGCAGATGTCTCCTGGCACCCACTGCTAAAGAGTACCAATGTTCCCTACGGACTAGTACCCAAACCTGGACTCATCTATCAAGCAGTGACACGCTTATCACCGATTCCAATACGTATTTTTGTCGAGCGTGTCAACCCTAGAGAATTATTGAGCATCAGAATACTAGCAATTCCTGGTGTTGAAGAACGGGTAAGTTACAAAATAGAGTCTACAGTTTGTGGTACTTATTTGTCGTATTCTGTAACATTACGTGGTTGGTTATCGCCATTGATTTGGCTATTTTCTCGTCCTTACACTGATCGCGTTGCTAAAGCCTTAATTGAGGCAGTAGAAAAAGGCACACTGCCAGCAGTTACAAGAAAGAGAAAATCTCTCAACGATAGCTGTTTTGATTTTTAGGAATGGGGATCGGGGATTGGGGAATGGTTATTCTCCGTGTCTCCCGTGTCCCTCGTGTCCCCCGTGTCCCCCGTGTCCCCGATCCCTGATCCCTGATCCCCAATTCCCGATCCCTCTAGAAAGTTAAGATGCAAGTAGACAATCATTGCTGTTTGTTAAAAATTATTGTGGCAGAAAGCACGAAATAGATTATGAACGATGTTCTTGATTCTCAGTCAGTCTTAGAAGTGTTGCGACCAGTTCAAGATCCAGAACTTCGTAAAAGTCTGGTGGAAATGAATATGATTCGTAACGTCAAAATAGACGCAGGTAAGGTAAGTTTTACCCTAGTATTGACGACACCTGCCTGTCCATTACGTGAATTCATTGTAGAAGATTGTCAAAAAGCAGTGAAAAAACTGCCAGGAGTTACGGATGTATTTGTAGAAGTCACAGCAGAAACTCCTCAGCAAAAAAGTTTACCCGATCGCACGGGTGTGATTGGAGTCAAGAACATTATTGCTATATCCAGTGGAAAAGGTGGCGTTGGTAAAAGTACGGTGGCTGTGAATGTAGCCGTTGCCTTAGCACAAGCAGGAGCAAAGGTCGGTTTGCTGGATGCTGATATTTATGGTCCTAATGACCCAACTATGCTTGGTCTGGCTGATGCTCAGATTGTAGTACGTTCTTCTGAAAAAGGAGAAATACTGGAACCAGCTTTCAATCATGGCGTCAAACTAGTGTCCATGGGTTTTTTGATTGACCGTGATCAGCCTGTGATTTGGCGTGGTCCGATGCTGAATGGTGTGATTCGTCAGTTTCTCTATCAAGTGCAATGGGGAGAACTTGACTATTTGCTCGTGGATATGCCACCGGGAACAGGAGATGCTCAGTTAACATTGACACAAGCAGTACCAATGGCAGGAGCAGTGATTGTGACGACACCGCAAACTGTTGCTTTATTAGATTCTCGCAAGGGTTTACGGATGTTTCAACAGATGAATGTCTCTGTCTTGGGTATTGTGGAAAACATGAGTTATTTTATTCCTCCAGATATGCCAGAGAAGCAGTATGACATATTTGGTTCTGGTGGCGGCTCTAAAACAGCAGCAGAATTAGAAGTACCCTTGTTGGGATGTATACCTCTAGAGATTTCTACTAGAATTGGTGGTGACAGTGGTGTACCCATAGTTATAGCCGACCCGGATTCAGCGAGTGCCAAAGCATTCAAAGCGATCGCTCAGGCAATTGCTGCTAAAGTATCAGTTGCTGCTCTGACATAAATCAAGTGTAATTTTTGTCTAAGTATAAAACTACGGGTCGGAATACAGATTTTTAGTACTGAGTAAATTTAAAATCTAAAAACTAAAGTCTATAGTCGCCCAATGTTGTTAAAAAGGTCACGTTCTTCATTTTTACAAATTCGCTGGAAATATTGGTTTAAGCCTTGGCAACAAATGGACTGGTTGTTGTTGTGTTTGCCAATCGGTTTGACAATATTCGGTGGCATTATGATTCGTAGTACCGAATTGAATCAAGGACTCACCGATTGGTGGTGGCACTGGCTAATTGGTGGGATTGGTTGTGTAATCGCCCTGGTACTAGCCCGTCTGCGTTATGAAAATCTGCTGCAATGGCACTGGATTACTTATACAATCACCAATATCAGCCTCACCGCCGTAATGGTAATCGGTCACAGTGCCAAAGGCGCCCAGAGATGGGTCAATATCTTTGGTTTCAACGTCCAGCCGTCAGAATTTGCCAAAATCGGGATTATTATTACCCTCGCAGCGTTATTACATAAACGCACTGCTTCTAACTTGGATAATGTTTTCCGCGCTTTGGCAATTACTGCTATTCCTTGGGGATTGGTGTTTATACAGCCGGATTTAGCAACATCACTTGTGTTTGGTGCGATCGTCTTGGGGATGTTGTACTGGGCAAATGCTAATCCAGGCTGGTTGATATTGATGATATCTCCAATTATTGCCGCAATTTTGTTTAGCATACCTTGGCCCTTTGCGATCGCTTTGTCGCAAGATATCAAGTTAGGACCGTTGGGGTTAATTTGGTCTGTAGTCATGGGTATTGTCGGTTGGCGCACCCTTCCTTGGCGGCGATATCATCTGAGTGCAATCGGTGCATGGGGTTTGAATATGTTTGGTGGTGAATTAGGACTATTTGCCTGGGAACACCTGCTAAGGGAATATCAAAAAGACCGACTCACTTCATTTATGAATCCCAAAGCTGACCCCCTTGGTGCCGCCTATCACCAAATCCAATCCCGCATTGCCATTGGTGCTGGAGAATGGTGGGGATGGGGTCTTTTTAAAGGGCCTATGACCCAACTGAATTTTGTCCCTGAACAGCATACAGACTTTATTTTCTCCGCCGTGGGTGAAGAATTTGGTTTCATTGGCTGTTTGCTAGTGTTAGCAGTTTTTTGCTTGATTTGCCTGCGCTTGTTGCATGTTGCCCAAACCGCTAAAGACAACTTTGGCTCTTTATTGGCTATTGGCGTGTTGTCTATGATCGTGTTTCAGATGATAGTCAATATTGGCATGAACGTTGGTCTAGCACCAGTAGCAGGAATACCCTTACCTTGGATGAGTTATGGGCGTTCAGCAATGTTGAAAAACTTCATCGCCTTGGGAATAGTCGAGTCAGTGGCTAATTTTCGTCAAAGGCAAAGGTATTAATTATTTGTCCTTTGTTATTAGTCATTTGTCAGTGGATAGGGAACAGGAATCACAGACAAAGGGAAGAAAGGGGAATCTCTCTTTGGTGATCCCCAATCTCCGTTCCCAATGACAAATGACAAATCGCCAATCACAAGTATTAAGCTATTAACAGGAAACAAGCGAGGATAAAAACCATGATCCTGCCTGGAGCAACTGTTCGCGTCAAGAATCCAACAGATACCTATTATCGGTATGAAGGACTTGTACAGAGAGTCAGTGATGGTAAGGTAGCCGTACTGTTTGAAGGTGGTAACTGGGATAAATTAGTTACCTTTCGTCTCTCTGAATTAGAAACTGTAGAAACAACCGCCGGACGTAAAAAAGCAAAATAAGTTAGTCCTTTGTCATTAGTAATTTGTCCTTTGTAAACAACCAATGACAAATTACTAATGACCAATGAGCAATGACTCTTGACCACTATGCGCCTTCCCCTGCCACAATTTAATCGAGGCGATCGCCATCCTAATCATTTTGCAGAGGTGATCCAAACGAGTACATGCGAGTTTTTAGCCCAGTGTTTGGAACCGGAAGACTTAAGCTTTCCACCTATGCCTCCTTTTGGCAGCTGGGTTTGTTCTGTCGATGAAGAATCAGGCAACCAGGTTTATGCTGTGGTATATTACGCCACAACTATGCCTATCGATTCTGTACACAGACCAGTGGCTCTGGGAATGTCGTTACAGGAGTTGCGAGAGGAACAACCACAGATATTTGCAATGCTCAAGACAGAATTCCGTGCTGCGATCGTGGGTTTTACAGTGGCAGCAGATAAACGGAATTCCCTAAATGATTCGTATCAATACTTACCACCACGCCCACCACAAATTCACCAACCAGTTTATAGATGTGAACCAGAAGCAATTATTAAATTTACAGAACAACTAGATTTTTTGCGGACTCTGCTTTGTGTAAATGGAGCGCCAGTGGATTCTTTAACAGCAGCAGCTATTCGAGAAGTGTTTTGGTTACGCAAAGCTGACCGACAATGGTTAGTGCAAGCAGGACGTACTCTGAGTGTACTGCTTAAAGACGACTACGATCGCCTGCGGTTTATTTTGAGCCAAATCCACCCATAGAGTTATCAGTTATCAGCTATCAGCTATCAGTAAACAACATAAGGTAAGTCGGCGGGAATAAACAAATGACCAATGACAAATGACCAATGACCAATGACCAATGACCAATGACCAATGACCAATGACAGAACTAATGTTACAAGTTCTTGCTGTTGAACCTACTGCTCAAGTTCTCGCCAAAGAACCCATTATTCCCTTTGCCATTTTGCTGGTAGTCATCTTAGTTGTACCAATTATATTTGAGCGACTAAGACTACCTGGTTTGGTAGGTTTGGTACTATCAGGGGTAGTACTTGGTCATCATGGCTGGAATTTATTTCCCATAGAAACACCAACCATGAGTTTACTTACAGACATCGGGTTAGTTTACTTGATGTTTGTTGCGGGTTTAGAATTCGACCTAGAACAGTTTCGCCGCCAAAAAATTCAGGCTTTTAGCTTTGGCAGCTTGACCTTTGGTATACCTTTCGTGCTAGGAGTGTTGCTAGGTCGGAGTTTTGGTTATGGCTGGAATGTTTCTGTATTAATTGGCTCGATTGTGGCATCCCACACCCTTTTAGCCTATCCTCTGATTAATGGTTTAAGAGTCACAAACAACGCAGCAGTTAGGACAACGATTGGGGCTACAGTTATCACCAATTTTGGCGCATTATTAGTCTTTACTTTATCTTTAGCTGCAAATACTAATTATTTAAGCTTTTGGCAATTTATTCCTTTTTTGAACTCACTCATTCTCTACACTATCTTTGTTTTGATTAGCTGCAATTGGGTAGGTAAAGAATTCTTTCGTCGTTCAGGAGATGATGAAGGAAACCAACTTTTGTTTGTGTTGTTGTCTATTTTTCTAGTTGCTTTCGGCGGTCAATTGATTGGGATAGAAAAAATTGTTGGGGCCTTTTTAGCTGGTTTGGTAGTAAATGAAGTTGTTGGCGAAGGTCCAGTTAAAGAAAAGATTGTTTTCGTTGGCAGTATACTATTTATTCCTATTTTCTTTGTTCATCTGGGTTTTCTCATCGATATTCCAACTTTTATTGATAGTGTGAACACACTTCAATTCACCTTTTTATTAGTAGTGGGTTTATTTGCCAGCAAATTTCTGGCTGCTTTGGGAGCAAAACTACTTTATCATTACAACTGGCAAGAAACCTTAACTATGTGGTCACTGTCATTACCCCAAGTGGGTGTGGCATTAGCCATAGCTGTAGTAGGATATGAAAATGGGTTACTCTCGTCGATATTATTAAACAGCATCATTGTCTTGATGCTGGTGACTTCAACTATAGGCTCATTAATGACTAGTCGGTTTGCTGTTGGTTTAACAACTTCAGCCATCAAAGGACAAGCATTCACTAATTCGCCTCAAATCGATTCTAGAAAAAGAGACAGTAGCCCTTTTACTATAGTTGTGCCAGTTTACAATCCTCAAACACAGCAATACTTAATTGAAATGGCAACTTTATTGGCACGTCAGGCTAATGGCAGAATCATACCATTAGCGATCGCTACAGCTGCGGCTCATATGGATGCTCCTCAATTAAATACTTCTTTAGAACGCAGCGAACGCTTACTGTTAAAAGCTACAAGCCTGAGTCGCGCCTTGGGTGTGGAAGCAGAACCACTGTTGCGAATTGATGATGCTTTTGCCCAAGGAATTAGCAGAGCAGCACGTGAACAAAAAGCTAATTTAATTTTGATGGGTTGGGGTAAGCGAACTGGGTTGAGAGCGCGTTTGTTTGGGAATGTGATTGATAATGTTTTATGGGCATCTCATTGTCCAGTGGCTGTGACTCGTTTGGTAGAATCACCAAGAAACATTCAAAGGATCTTAGTACCTGTAGAAAATTTTCTAACACCAACGTTGCAATCTATACAATTTGCTCAAATTCTTGCAGAGGCAAATCAAACACAAGTAACTGTACTGAGTGTCTGTGAACGCCGTACTAGTTCTAGTAAAATCGCATCCAGGCGATCGCAACTTTCTCAAATGGTATCAAATATATCTTCAGCTAATCCCCCAGAGATTCAAATTATTGCTCATGAAAATGTTGCTCAAGCAATTTTACAGGCAGCACGATTATATGACTTAGTTGTCCTACCTTTTGTACGTAATCGTACTAGTCCGGGTGGATTGGCAATTAGCGATGTTACAACTCTTTTGGTGAGACAACTGACTTGTTCAATTGTCATGCTAGGAGAACCACCACAACATACTCAATCGGTCACTTTACCAGTTGGTGTTCCTAGTCCTATCCCTGTAACTTAAGGACAAGGGAAGGGGGACAACTTATCAGTTATCAGTTAGCTAGAGACGCGATTATAGCACTTCTCACTCGATTGCAATACAGTCGGAACCCCACCCCGGCTTTGCTGACGCAAAACCTCCCCTCCCCGCTTGCGCTTAGGGGATTAAGGGGTGGGGTACGTATTGGACACAACCGAGAACTGCTATCTACTCTTACGAGCGTTTACGCGTCTGTACAGTTATCAAATTAAACTGATCACTGTTAACTGTTAACTGATTCATCCTTGATCCCTGTTCCCTTAATTACCAACTACTAACCAAAAAAATGTCACAAGCTCTTGTGGTTCAAAACCTAGTTTATGCCTATTCCAGTCGTGAGCCAGTTCTACGAGAAATTTCTTTTACCTTAAATTCAGGCGATCGCGTTGCACTGATGGGACCTACTGGTTCGGGTAAAAGTACTCTTCTTGAGAATTTAATCGGTTTAAAAGAACCTCAAGCTGGGAAGATTTGGATTAATAATATTCCCCTAGAAGCTAAAACTTTACCTCAAGTACGCCGTCAAATTGGTTTTGGTTTTCAAGATGCTAATGACCAACTATTTATGCCTACCATACTTGAAGATATTACCTTTGGACCGCGTAACTACGGTGTCTCACCTGCGATCGCTATTGATAAAGCTAGACATTTATTAGCTGATTTTGGTTTAGAAGCTTATGCTAATCGTTCTGCTCACGAACTGTCTGGAGGTCAAAGACGGCTTGCTGCTTTGGCTGCAATTCTAGCATTAGAACCAGATATATTGATTTTGGATGAACCAACCAACGGTCTTGATCCTGCATGGCGGCGTCACTTTGCTCAAATGTTATTAAAGTGGCAAGGTAAGGTTATGTTAATTGCGTCTCACGATTTACATTGGTTAGGGAAAGTCACTCAACGTGGTTTAGTGCTTTCTGGAGGACGTATTCATATAGATAGTGAAATTCACTCATTATTAAATGAAACTGATACTTTGGAAAAGTTAGGTTTACCTACAGATTGGTGAGACTTTTTTGAACATTTGGGATGCTCCCATTATCGAGGAAAATATCAACGCAGCTTGTCAAGTTGAATGATAACTGTTCATGATGCTGGGGAACACTGAACTTATCCTTAAGCCTTTCAGTGTCAAGTGATGGAAGAAACTGTCTCTAAAACAAATGCGATCGCTTTTTGCAAACGTAGTGGTATAGCAATAAGTTATCTCTTGCTGGGTTTATTAGCCATCCCAAGTTTAGATTTAGATACTCTAGTCCTAGCAAATCCAACAGAAAATAATAATACTCCCACGCCCAAAATCCTGAATGTTGATCCGTCTGAACTCACTCCTTCTTACCCAGCAAGCGCGCCACCGGGAAGAGTAGATCCCTTACCTGATGATCGAAATTTAATTGAAAATGTCCAAGAAACTGATTATCGCGTCAATGCATTGCAAGCAGATTATACTGGAAAGCTTTGGGTAGCTTCTTGGCGCGGATTATCTCGAATTGACCCCAATACTGGCAAAATATTAGCTCGTGTCAGTTTACCAAATACTGCTATTGCCGCTTTAGCCCAAGATAAAGTCGGACGTTTGTGGGTGGGAACCTATGAAGGATTAAAGCGAGTAGATCCCCGTAGTCACGAAATTACAGCCCAAAATTTATTTTTGCCTTCCAAGCGAGTTTTATCTTTGTTAGTTGACAAACGGGGTTATTTATGGGTCGGCACAGATAACGGCTTATCGTTAATTAGTCCCGACCAAGCCCTAATTATGACCACGTTAAAAAATTTACCTGGTGTTAGTGCTAACGCCTTAACTTTAGACGTAGAAGGTCAACTCTGGGTAGGGACACTCGATGGAGTAGTGCGAGTTAATACCGCCAATGCTTTTATTATGAAGCGAATTGAGAATTTACCAGGTACAACAGTACAAGCTTTAGCTACAAGTCCTGATGGCTTAATATGGGCAGGAATGCCAAATAATTTGCTAGTAATCAATCCAAAAACTGGTGCTATATTGCGCTCAGTCACTCGTTTGCGGGGACGTGACGTGGAATCAATACGTTTTGCTAAAGATGGGAGTGTGTGGGTCGGCACCAACAATGGTTTGCTACGATTGAATCCAAATACTGGTGCTGTACTAGATGAAGTTCCTGGACTTCCTTCTAGTCGTGTACTTGCCCTTGCTCCTGATGTTGGTAATAAACTGTGGATTGGCACCACCGAGGGTTTAGCTTGGTTAATGCCAAAAATGACAACTGCAAAGCCCCATCTTGCTTTTACTCGCGCTGTGAAGTAATGATTGGGGATCGGGCATGAATCAGTGATCAGTTATCAAATTAAACTGATCACTGTTAATTGATTAGTTGTCCCCCGATCCCCGACCCCGAATCCCCGACCTCTAATCCCCTAATCCAAAATGGCAATCACTACCCGACAATTAATTCAATACAAACAACAAGGACGCCAAATTGTGGCGTTGACTGCTTGGGATTATGCGATCGCTCAACTTTTAGATGCTGCTGGTGTAGATTTAATCTTGGTAGGTGATTCGATGTCAGTAGTGTTGGGGTATGAGACAACACTACCACTTACCTTGGAAGAAACACTCCACCATGCCAAAGCTGTACGACGTGGGGTGAAACATGCTTTGATGGTCGTAGATTTACCGTTTTTGACGTATCAAGAAAGTGTTCGACAAGCTATGCACTCTGCTGGACTGGCGCTGAAAGAAGCGGGAGGACAAGCTGTCAAATTAGAAGGTGGCTATCCGGCAATGGTAGACACTATTACTCATCTGGTGCAAGCAGGAATTCCGGTGATGGGCCATGTGGGTTTGACACCGCAATCATTCCATCAAATTGGTTTGCGCCAACAGGGGAAAACCGAGACAGATAGGGAACGAATTTTACAAGAAGCGATCGCTCTCGAACAAGCGGGTGTGTTTTCTATAGTCTTAGAGCATATCCCCAGTGACTTAGCATTTGAAATCACCCAAAACCTCAGTATTCCTACGGTTGGAATTGGTGCAGGTGTCCATTGTAATGGACAGGTATTAGTCACTTCTGATGTACTCGGACTCTCGGAAAAACAGCCACCCTTTGCGAAAATGTATGCAAACTTGCGCGAAACGATAACTCAAGCTGTGCAAGATTATAGCTTTGAAGTCAGAGAACGTAAGTTTCCAGAAAAATAAATTGAGAAGATAGATGCGTTTGTAGTCAGGACTTTAGTCCTCTAATTTTCAATCACTAAAGTGCTTACTACAAACCTATGTATTTGGGATTAATCAAAACTCAGGTTCAGACTCTAGCAGAGCTAACTTTTTGGTGTTGCTTTTTATTTTTGAGGATGTTCAAATAGTTATCAGCATAGCGAAAAGCAGATGCACAATCGTAATTAGCAATAGCTATAGCTTGCAAGACAACCTTAACGGGGGTTTCAAACCCTGAAAATTTTTGGATTAACTTCAATATATCCACATCGGTTGCAGGTGATGTAGTATCTTTTACCTGTTCTGGCTGATCAAAAGTATCTTCAATTAGTGGTTTGAACATTTAGCACCTCCCCAAAAGCATAAGATGCAAATCCTGTGATGAAATTGAGCTGTTGATCACGAGTTTGCAAGGTGTCTGGGAGTTCGGTACAGGGACATCCGATCTCTTTCAAAATCTCCAAGCAATATGCACTCACTTCTTCGTGTGAAGCTTGCTCCCACTCCAGAGCGACTCCTCTTGCTATCTCCAGATTGACTCGGATTACCGTTCTTGCAGGGTTGGTCATAAATTTACCCTAATAAAACTGGATAATTTAAGTTTTGATCAGAGCCGTAAATTTGCGTAACAGTGTTTTTGCTGAATTTATCTGAAGAGGAAATAAGAAAATCAGCGTATTTACGGAAAAACTAAAAGAGCGATCGCTTAATATCATCTCATCACCTCCAGCCTTTTCGTCAAGATAGAATACCTAAATACTCTATTAACAATAGAATCACAACTGCTCAACGGAGTTCAAAGACTCGACGACGAGTATCAAAGACTCGACGACGAGT
>NZ_JCACKS010000244.1:11522-35291 GCF_059505505.1 Pelatocladus sp.
ATCAAAGACTCGATGACGAGTATCAAAGACTCGATGACGAGTATCAAAGACTCGATGACGAGTATCAAAGACTCGACGACGAGTGTCAAAGACTCGACGACGAGTATCAAAGACTCGATGACGAGTATCAAAGACTCAACGACGAGTATCAAAGACTCAGTTCTACAAATTTGTGATGAGTGTCATAGCATTCTTAAATTATTCGTGAACAAAAAGATCCCCAATTTAGGAAACAGCTAGCGAATGGTGGATTTGATCCGTTCCCCAATGATTTTATAGATTTTTCGAGACAACATTTATGGTGCGATCGCGTCCTGGAATAATCCTCAAATAGTTGATTATTCTAAGTCGGGGATCTTGTTGTTCCGAAACCGAAGCTATCATTGATGTAGTTATTTATGGTTTGAAAGCTTTGGCAAGAAAAACAGCTTTCCCAGCTAGCACTCTGATTCAAGTTTAGTTTCTGAATTTTCCGTCTGAAAAGCTCAATTTTCTAAGAACTTATTCACGTAATTGGGGGAATCAGCCAATGACTGACACTATTATTAATCCTATTGAGCGTCCTCAAGTGACGCAACAACTTTCAGAAAATGTAATTCTCACAACCGTAGATGATCTTTACAACTGGGTAAAAATGTCCAGCTTGTATCCAATGATGTTTGGTACAGCTTGCTGCTTCATGGAATTTATGGCTGCTTATGCTTCTCGTTTTGATATGGAGAGATATGGGATGATTCCCCGTGCAACTCCCCGACAGGCAGATCTGTTAATTACCGCAGGTACAATTACTATGAAGTATGCTCCAAACTTAGTGCGACTCTACGAGCAAATGGCAGAACCAAAGTATGTCATCGCTATGGGAGCTTGTACAATTACAGGAGGTATGTTTAGTGCAGATTCTCCGAGTGCAGTTCGCGGTGTAGACAAGTTAATTCCAGTTGATGTTTATATACCGGGATGTCCACCTAGACCAGAAGCAGTCATAGATGCAATTATTAAATTGCGGAAGAAAATCGCTGACGAAAGCATTCAAGAACGGCATATAATCCAACAAACGCACCGTTACTACAGCATTTCTCACCGAATGAAAGTTGTATCTCCCATCTTGGATGGGAAATATTTGAGAAGTGCAGAACTACAAACTACGTCCCCTGAAATTGCTGAAGCAACCGGCTTGCCATTGCCTTTAAAACTACAAGAATCTACAGCTAACAAAATAAAAGCACTATAGCAAAAACCGCCATAGGTTAGAAACCTACCCCATATCCCGCCTGAGAATAAATTCTCAGGCTAATAGCATAAGTCCGTTGAAACGGACTCAAAGACTTTCCTTGTCAGAGTTATCTGACTTTCGCTATTAGCCAAGAAATTTATAGCACTTCTCACTCGATTGCAATACAGTCGGAACCCCACCCCGGCTTTGCTGACGCAAAACCTCCCCTCCCCGCAAGCGGGGAGGGGATTAAGGGGTGGGGTACGTATTGGACACAACCGAGAACTGCTATATTTATTGGCGGGACGAAAATTTGGTGCAAGATATGAATATATTTGAGTTCACTTGAGTATATATATGCTGAAAAAGCTTAGACAGTTGAAAACTCTTTTGGCATACAAAAAATCCAATAATTTAGGAGATTTTGCTATTCTTAAATCTGATTTTTTGGGTTCTAAATTTAACCCAAAACTTTATTCTCAACTTCAAGAAGTGGTAGGATATTATCCTCCAATTGATTTCAAGAAACTGAGTGAATATCCTCTAGGCAGTTTTGGGTATGAATATGCAGTTCATATGAGAGAAAATCACCTCAAGCCGCTTAATATTAGTCCTGAATTAGCAGAAGTTGCTCAACGCAATGTATTTGCTTTGCGATATGTTGTTACCCACGATATTTTTCATGTATTGCTAGGCTTTGATACAAGCTATGCTGGAGAAATTGGTGTGCTTGCCTTTGCTGCTGCACAAAACTATAGCAAAGCGTTAAAAATTAGCCTGTGGTTGGCTAAATTACTCTATCCAATCATTGCTCCTCAGCAAATCAAAGAGATTTTCGCCAATATCAAAAAAGGAAATGATTTGGGGAAGCAAGCAGAATTTTTATTAGGATATCGCTTTGAAGAACACTGGAAAGAACCGATTAATGAAGTGAGATTTAAGTTGAAATTATCGCCAATTGCACATAATACTATTTAAAATTTAAATTAATAGTTAAAATTATCTGCACAGTTGCGATCGCCTCAGTTACGAGTTCCCCGTTCCCTTTTCCCTCTGAATACCAATAACCTTAACACCAAGCGTATTGTTTTATAATAAGGAGCTAATTGGTAGACCAAATCCCCAATAACTTCTAATTATTAAAAATAAAGCTAGTACGCCGATAAAAAAAGCAGTAGTTTGAAGATCTTGAATAAAACAAGAAAGTTTTTCTCGCCAGAGTCCATAGAGATTTACTATGTATAAAGGCAAATCACTAAATGCAATGACAATAATTGCTCCTAATACACTGAAGCTTTGATAGGCTAAAGGTACACCCAAAGCTATAATTCCAAATCTAGCAAAATTGCTCTGGGCTGAATACAGGGGTTTACCAATTGCTAGCAGAGCAGGACTAGTAGTGTAAAATAGCAAAGAAAACCAAATTCCACTACACAAAATAGGCATCATCCAAGTCGCAGCAGCATATCTTCGATCATATAAAAATGAAACTGCTAAATCTCCAACAGTGATTAACATTGCCAATATAATTGCAGATGCTAGTAGTATTAATTGCCGTTGAGGAAGAATTTTTTGCCGCAAAGTAGCCCTTGGTAAGTGAGATTGTTGGGAGATTGCAGGAAAAATAACTCTAAAGCTAAGTTGCCTGATCACATCACGAGGGATACTAGCTAGAGTATATGCTACTGTATAGACACCTAAGATTTCAAATGACAATAACTTAGCCAAAACCAGGCGATCAGTTTGTTCAGCAGCAAACATTAATGTTGATGCAATAAACATCCATTTACTAAACGAGAGAATTTCTTTAACTGTTTTTGGCTCCCATTCAAAGCGATTAGAATATTTTGGTATTAACCAGTAGCTACTAACTAATTTATATATCCCTGAAATTACTATAGCGATACTTAAAGACCAAATATTTGGATGTAACCAAACTAAGACTATTAAAGTAGAGTAATAACATAACTGAAAAAGAAGTTCATAAATTGAAAGTTTACCCAGTTTCATTTGACGATGAAGAGTGTGTAAACTTGTAGAATTAAAGCCTTCAATAAATGAAGTAAATACAACAATTGGGATTAGCCATAGTAGACGTTGGTCGTTGTAGAAATGTGCAATTGGAAAAGCAAGAATGACGCCAAGAATCCAAATCACTGCGCCACGAATTACTTGGAGAGTCCAAATAGTATTTAGAAAAATTGGTTCATCGCCTCTTTTATTGTTAACGATATTTTGAGCAACACCAATATCTGAGAATAGTTCCAGACCCATTCTTAAGGTATTTACCAAAGCCATCAAACCAAAAAATTCTGGTTGTAGTAAGCGAGTCAGAATTAAATTATTACCAAATCTTAGGATTTGAATACTTCCGAAACCAAGAATAGTCCAGATAGCTCCACGAATAGCTAGTTTTTTTATAGATGTCATATTTTCAATTAAGAATAGATTGTTGATTTAATATTTATTGCCTGGTTTTTTGACTTCTCAATGCTATATAGCAATCCGAATTAAATCGTGAGTAAATACATAGGTTGGATATCAAATCTAAAAGTAAAATTTTATTCAGCCCTGGCGATTATAAATCGCGGCTACACAGACAAAACCCGTCTGCGCGGGTTATTCTATTCCATTTAGGTAGATTTTGTTTGTGTAATAGCGAATTCTATTCGCCTCATTGTTTTCAGTTAATTCCTGTTACCCCTTATCCCCAATTTTGATTTTCAATCTTAAATTTGATACTGTTTCACATTCGCTCAGGGAAACTTGATGTTCTGGAAAATTGGGACGAATTGGTTCTACATGACCTTTCAAAGCACTTGTGATCAGGCGATATAGTCGTGCAACTTCGTAGTGAATGTTGAAGTCTTTTTCTACTTTAGCTCTACCTGCCGTACTAAATGTTACCCTAAGTAAATAATTGTTCAGTAATTTTTCTATGCAGGTTGCTAATATATTAGCTTCTCCAGGTGGAACTAGATAGCCATTAACACCATTTTCTACTAATTCACTGATTCCTGCTATCTGGGTAGCGACTACAGGTACACCAGCCGCCATTGCTTCCATTAATACTACTGGTATTCCTTCTGCAAAGCTAGACATCACAAAAACATCTGTTTGCTGAAAATATTTGCGTACCTCAGCTTGAGATTTATAACCAACAAAATTGACATTTTTAGTTAATTCCAACTGGACTGTCAATTGTTTCAACTTTTGACGATCTGGACCATCGCCGACGATTGTTAAAACAATATTTTGATGACTTTGTTTTAATAAAGCTAGGCTTTCAAGTAAAATTGGTAATCCTTTCGCCTCCGCCAATCGCCCCACAAACAGTAGACGTTTTCCTGATTCTTTGTGAGAAACCACATCAAATAATCCTGGATCAATACCGCAATGAATTATATGCATTCGGTTCCACTTTTCAATAGGTGCAAAAATCATTCCTTGGCTACGAGCGTAGTAACTAATACAACAGACAAATAGCGATCGCTTGATTTTTTCATCTAGTCGCCATTGATAGGGACGCAGGAAAATATATGGCCCGTGGAGCGTAAAGCTATAAGTAAAACCACCCATTTCAGCCGCCAACATAGCAACAGTACCACTGGCTTCAGCAATGTGGTTGTGCAAATGCTCGATTTGTCTATTTTTAATTTGTTGAGCTAGAATACCCGCTTCTAAGAAATAGAAAAACTGATATAAGCCACCTCGTAATCCTGGTTGGCTGGTTGTAAATGCGAGTTTGATTGTCTTGAAATATCTTTTGGGAAAAGCTAACAATAAACTCAGATGTGCTAAAAGTAAATGAATTGGATTTGGAGGCAGAATATAGAAAGTGCGATCGCGTTCTTGTTTCTGTTCTGCTCCAACCATATGTCTATCATCTGTGCGACGAACAGAGAATGTATGTACCTCCACACCCATTTCTCGCAAGGTTGCGACTTCTCGCTGGATAAAAGTGTCTGTTGCTCTGGGATATTCCCCAGTTAGATAAGCAATACGCATATTTAAATTCAAAATTCAAAATTCAAAATTGGAAAGAGAAGTTTGTAGTGAGAACTTTAGTCCTTATATGAGCGCTTAAGCGCTTACTACGAAAGTGTTGCTAGACGGAAATAGGTGAAGCTTGGACATGTAGTAAATCAATATCGCTACAACTACGTTCTAGAGCAGTAACTAGTGAATAATTTGGTTTCCAGTGCAGTACTTGCTGGGCGCGAGTGTTGCTGTAGCGTAGCGGTTTGAAGCGAGCGTGTAATCTTGCTGGGATTAAAATGTGAGGTAGTTTGATCTTGTCAACTAAAAGCGATTGGTTACACAGCCAAATTGTATGAGCCAGCAAGCGCATGAGTGTCCAGCTAATTGTAATGGTATGAGGTGAGCGCGGCATCATTTTTACTAATTGCTCAACATACACACTCTGAGTTGGTAAATCATCATCGACGATATTTAGAGTTTTACCAATCGCTTCGTCAGTTTCAGCAGCATGAATGATCGCTTCTGCACAGTTTTCGACATAAGTCAGAGGTATTTGGGCGTTAGTACCAATGCGAATCCACAGGCGATCGCTCACCTTGACACCTAGAAGAGCATTCCACAAATGCGATCGCCCGTAAATCATTCCAGGGCGCACAATTGTCACCTTTCCAGCATTTTTTGCCTCAAAGTCACGCACAATCTGTTCTTGCATGAGCTTAGTTTGGGTATAGATATCCCGCATTGCAGGTTGATGCTCAATGGGCGAATCTTCAGTGATCGTTGCACCAGAATCAATTCGTAGGTAGTC
Source organism: Pelatocladus sp. (assembly GCF_059505505.1). Classification (NCBI taxonomy): domain Bacteria; kingdom Bacillati; phylum Cyanobacteriota; class Cyanophyceae; order Nostocales; family Hapalosiphonaceae; genus Pelatocladus; species Pelatocladus sp. The sequence goes on from NZ_JCACKS010000244.1 coordinate 17,525, forward strand.
AAACACTGAAAAGCTACTAATAGCTACCAATCGCAACACCCCAGATGCAACCATCGCTTTGAGTAAGTTCTCTGTTGCCACAACAGTATTAGCATATTGGGTAGCAAAATCGCCCTTTATGGCTGCTGCTATGTGCAGTACCAGATTTACATCTTGCAATGCAGCGATCAAGTTATCTGGTTTTTGTAAATCTATGCGGACTAACTCCAATCCTGGATGATTGCACCAAGGAAGATTTGCAATACTTGTTGGTCTGACAACGGCGCGTACTTGAAATCCACGTCGCAGTGCTTCAGCCACAGTATACTGCCCAAGAAAACCCGATGCTCCTGTTATTAGTAATTTCATACACAAAAAAACGTCCGTATTTTTACAGTTACCCAAAATCCTTGTAGAGACGCGCTAAGGCGCGTCTCTACATTAGACCTCTTGCAAAAGTCGAATGAACCCCCCTCAATCCCCCCGTGAACGGGGGGAAAATTTAGTTCCCTCCCCGTTTACGCTTAGGGTTAGGGTGGGGTAAAAATATTTTTGCAAGAGGTCTATTAGTTTTCGGAGAGATCTATTCACAATGCAGGTCGATACATTCACAATGCAGGTCGATACATTCGCAATGCAGGTCGATACATTCGCAATGCAGGTCGATACATTCACAATGTAGGTCGATACATTCACAATGTAGGTCGATACATTCACAATGCAGGTCGATACATTCGCAATGTAGGTCGATACATTCACAATGCAGGTCTATTTTGCCCAAAACATTGGTTCAATAGGCTCAAATGTAGTTGTCAATTTATAGGGAGAGCCTGTGTCTAAAGATTTTTGAATCGCAAGCACAATTTCATTATTGTGCAGAGAAAATTCAGATGATAATCGACAAGGACGATTTTCAATCATTGCAGATGCCATATCTGCCACACCTCGACAAAAATCCATTTGCTGTGCGCCTTTATACCTAAATTTGTGAGTAGGTTTCACTAGTGGATAATTTTGCTTCCAAATGCCTTCAAATCTCTTGCGACGAATGTTGATACTGCGCCTGATATAAACTGGCGCTCCATAATACCAACAATCATGAATACCAAGTGTACCTGTATCACCAATAATCCTCAAAGAATGGTCATGGGGTGCAACAATACTGCAAGTCAATCTGGCTATTACGCCAGAGGCAAACTGAATACAGGCTACAGAAAAATCTGGAGTGTTAACATCTAACGGTAATTCAGTTTGTTTATCTGGAATCAGACAGGATGAAAAGGCACTCACTGACTGTGCAGGGCCAAAGAATGCAGTCAGCCATGTGACATAATAGCCTGCGTGTTCTAACGTACACCCAACTTCAAACTCATCTTTATAAGGCCAGGGAGTACCTGATGCACTCACCCATTTTTGATAAGGCATAAGATGAACTAATCCATCATCCATTTCAGCATAGACAAGTCGAACTGTGCCAATCTGATTTTCTCGCAGTGCTTTCCAAATTGTTTGAGCTGTTTCACTCAACAAACTGCATGGTGCTGAGGAAATATATAAACCTTGTTGTTGAGCCAAGTTGACTAGTTCGTTAGCTTGTGACATCTCCATTGCTAAAGGTTTCTCAGAATAAACGTGTTTACCAGCTTCTAAACAAGCTTTAGAAACTGGGTAGTGACTGCTTGGGTTGGTTAAATTTAAGACGATATCAACTTTAGAATCATCAAGAAGTTCTTCTAGGGAACCATAAACACGAGGAATCTCATAATATGTAGCAAATTTGTATGCGCGATCGCTAATGCGATCCATTACTCCTAATATCTGTAGTTGCGGATGCAGGGAAAGTGTTTTCAGGTAATAGTCTGCTACATAGCCACAGCCAACAATAGCGATGGATTTTTTATATTGCTCATCAACGTTTAGAGAGTTTGACTTGAGCTTTGCTTTCCCTGGTTTTATGACAATATGAGCAGCTTTGGTTAAAGTTTTAACCAGCATTAAAATGCTCCTTTGTATTCCACTATAGTTGGCTGTCGATTTGATAATTTATACAAGAAAAATTGGCTCTGACCAATTAATTGCGGGAATTTACCTAAAATACAAAATAAACCATAGGCGATCGCATCTTTTTGGGCAAAACCTCTACTCTGTGTATATTTGTAAGCTCGATAACCAGAAAAGAAATAGGCTACAAGTAGTAACAGAATGCTGAAAGCGTGAGTTGATGAAAAAGTGGCGATCGCCAATAAAGGTAAAATCAAACTCCAAATCCAAATCCGCACACTTTCTTTTACCCAATGGTGTTCGGGAGTGCGACCGTGTAACCAAGCTCCTTCAGCATAAGCATGACCACTACGAACTGAACGTCTCCACCATTGACCAAAACGAGTCATTTGCCCATCATGCCATGTCATGTCTGCATCGAGACGCAAAATTTTGCCGCCAGATTGTCGCAAGCGCACACACAGTTCTGGTTCTTCTCCAGCGATCAATAACGGATTGAATCCCTCTACTTTTTTAAAAGCTGTCACCCTCATCATTGAGTCACCACCACAGGCTTTAGCTTCACCTACAGGAGTGTTCCACTCAATGTCCAACAGGCTGTTATAAATAGAGTTTTCGGGAAATTCCTCCCGACGCCGACCACACACCACCACAACTTCTGGATGAGTATCTAATTCACGCGCTGCTGTTTCTAACCATCCCTCTACAATCCAACAGTCTCCATCTACAAACTGGACATATTCAACTTCTGGTTTGACTTGCAATAGATACTCAAACCCTGCATTTCTCGCCCGAGCTGCGGTAAAGGGAATCGATAAATCGAGTTCTACAACATGAACTCCCAGCAAACCAGCCAGCGCCACACTCGTATCTGTTGACCCAGAATCAACATAGATCACAGTTGTTTCTTTGCCAATCACTGATAGCAAGCACTGCTGAAGACGCTTTCCTTCATTGCGTCCAATAACAACAACTCCAATTAAGTGCAACTTATGTACCTCCTTTCTTCCTGTTTTTTGTCTTTGTGTTCTCTGTGGTTTGTTATTGGCTTTGTTTTGCTAATAGTAAAAGAAATCGTCATAAACAAAACCCAATAAAGATTAGGTAAATACAATAAACAACTCTCTGTAACATTGTTTATAGCCAAAAAAATCAGATATATCAAAGGCCAAATATCTTCTGCTTTTTTACTTGCATATCCTAACTTTAAAGCTTTCGCAAAAGTCATAAAATAACAAAATAAAAATAGCGCTAAACCAATTAAACCAACATCAAGTGCTGTATCAATAAAGCCATTATGACCATGAGGTGGAACCCAGCCTGTACCAATTGCTTGACTTGCTTCAATTGCGTAATTACTTTTAGGCGCCCAAAATGCACCACGTCCATAACCTAAAAATGGTCTTTCCATTAATCGAGTTAGTGCTACGTTCCAAATAATTGTTCGTCCCGTTATAGTTGGATCTCTACCTAAACCAGTAATGAGTTCTACCCAATAAGTAAAAATTAGTAAGGAAACACATCCCAAAATTAGAATTCCAATATCTATATAAATCACACTGACTTTTCCTCGCCAGCGAAATTGTTTATAGAACATGATGATTAATATAAGTATAAAAGAAATAACTAGAGAAGTTCTAGAAGTCGAAAAAATCATAAATATTAATGATAAAGCAAGCCCAGATATTCTATATATCAGTAATGTATCTTTTGCCAAAGATAAAAAAGCTAATGAGCTTAAAACCATCATGCTGCCAAGATAGTTTTTATGACCATATACTCCTTTCCAAGCTCCTGGATGATCAACCCAATGTCTACCGATACCAGGGAATACATACACAAAAACTAGGCTTAGAAACATACCTATTAATAGAGTATAGGTAACAAGTTTTATTTGCTCCTTTAAGCTAAATCGTATAGCAAAATATAAACCAAAATTGGTCATCATCAAAATATCTCTGGAATTAAGAAAGGTATAGTCTGGAAAGTCTGACCAGAGAAATGAGAAATAAGCTAATGCCGTTAATATAAAAAGTACTTTGTTGCGATTGATGATGGCGATCGCATCCTGCCAAAAGAGAAAAACTAGAAAGGTAAATATTCCCCAAAGTGAGAATCTGATGAATGTGATCAATCCCTCGGATAGAACAATACCCATAGATTGAGTACCAAATATCCCTGAGAAAAAGCTTAAGCCTGAAATAATCAAAACTTTTTCGCCAAACCTGAGATATTTTTCTATATTGATTTTTTTCATATTCTATGATTAAAAAGGTTTTCTCAATTGATTCCTGCATTCCTACACTTTGTCTCTTTCTGTACGAACCCATATTTTTTCAGGTAAAAATATAAACTTTAAATAAATAGGTATTTTCCAGAGAATATAAAAAGGTATAGTTATAATTTGGCGTATCGGTAAGTCTTGATGGGCAAACTTACTCCAAGATAAAACGATTGATAAAAGAAAACAAAAGCCAGAAAAAACAACAATCATTGCTGGTATCCATGCTCCGAGTAATGTTCCAAAAGTGAGAGAAAGTATCATCAATACTGACCAAATCATTACTAACAAAGATAAAGGCGGTACGCACAAATCTAGAGCGGTTACTAACAAATCCAGCCTTTTTTGATAGATTGCTTCCTTCAACAAAAGAGGAACATAAGTATACATAGTTTGTAAAAGACCGTGTTCCCAGCGAGTTCTTTGGCTTTTGGCTGCTTGTAACTGCTGTGGTAAATAGCCAGTAACTTTTGCTTCTGGACAAAATAGTGGTTTGTGTCCTGCAATGGTCAAATCCAAACCTAGTTTTAAGTCTTCGACAATGTGACCACTTGCTAGATTCACTGAGCTAATGACTGACCAAGGGAAAGCCATACCTGTACCATACAACAAGCAAGGCATTCCCAAGCGAGATGATCCCAAGGGACGAACTAAGTTTTTGATGGTAATCGAAAATTGAGAGATTAGGTCTTTTGACGAGTGAGAGTTTTTTGGTATGAGCATTAAATAAGTAGCTTGTACTGGTCGATTGCTTTTGATCGCACACTCACTCAGTTGAGCGATCGCGCCTGGATAGACTGTACAATCAGCATCAATAATTACAACTACGTCTGGAGGTTCAGACTCAATAAAGCGTAAGCCGTAGTCTAGAGCGTATCCTTTACCTTTATAGATGGAATCTTGGCGTTCAATTACTGTAGCACCCACACTACGGGCAATCTCGGCTGTGGCATCATGACAATTGTCAGCAATCACAATCAAACGGTCTTGTGGTTTCAACGCACAGATCAATTTTTCCAAGGTGTCACGAATCACAACTTCTTCATTGTGTGCCGGGACTAAGACAGTAACTTTAGTATTTTGCCATTGATCTGTGCGATGCGAAGAGGCGATCGCTAACAAAGCAGCAGTACATTCAATTAGGAAAAATAAGCAGATGATCAATAAGATCGACGTGCTGATTAATAAAACAACATGAGTAAGCAAAGGCAAAAGCTGACTAATTGACATGACACTAAATTATGTGAAGGGGGAACTCTTGACAGGGAACGGACTTCTAGTTAATAATTTTTGCGGGAATACCAATTGCTGTTGCTCCTGGTGGGACATCGCATAGAACCACAGCATTAGCACCGATTTTGGCATAATCACCAATGGTGACTTTGCCCAAAATTTTTGCACCAGCTCCAACTTCAACTCCTTTACCTAATCTCGGTGCATCATAGGGACGATCTGCGTAACGACTTCCTAATGTCACTCCTTGGCAAATCTGGGATTCATCACCAATGACAGCATAGGCGTTGATGATGATTGTTCCTTGATGGTGGATAACGACACGACGACCAAGCTTAACTGTGTAAAGTAGTTCAATCCCGTAGTGATTGCGAATTCTACGATATAGCATTATGTAGAGAATGCTAAAAGGCAGTTGTAAGATTTTGGGTTTAATTTTCTTGCGCCAAACTCCGAAGCGGTGAACAGCAACACTGCGGAACCCAGGTAAAGTCCAATCACGTCCGTGGGCTATCCAGTCTTCTTTAATTTGCTGCCAAAGACTGAAATTCGAGTTTTCTATTTGCTTTTGATTTGCTATCAAGTCTACTTGAACACTCATCGTTCATAACCTATGGTAGTTTGCACACTTTTCACTGATCAGCTATTAGCTTTCACATTCTTTGAGTCTGAAACGTTTTAAGAAGTAAAAAGATAATCCCTAATTCAAGTAAAAGTTAAAAGAAAAATAATTTATTCTTTTGCCTTTTTACTTTTTACTTTTGCCTTGTTCGGTCAATGTGGAAGTTGAAAATACAGTGCAGTTCGATTTCGCTGTATGAAACGACTAACTTCTGTGCGGAGGGTATCTAAGAAACTAGTTGTGACATGAGCAGGGAGGCGATTAATCGAAACAAATCCGGCTTGTTCACACATTTTTTTCAATGTGATTGGGGTAAAAGCATTGATATGTTCGAGTGGGTGAACAGCATGAAATTCAGAAAAATTTTGAGGCTGACTAATTCCTCGACAATCAGGAACTTCAACGATTAAAATTCCTCTGTTTGTAATTGTGGTGGCAATTTTACGTAGGGTTGCAAGGGGATCTTCGAGATGCTCTAATACTTGAAAGAGTGAGACAGCATGAACTTTGTTGATTTGAGCAGATTCTAGAGCTTCCCAATTATTGAAAATAGAGATACCCATTGTTGCGGCTCGTTCGCTACGCTTTTGGCTGAAATCAATTCCATAGACATCAAAACCAAAAAACTTTGCTAAACAGAGGAAGTGTCCATCGCCACAGCCATAGTCGAGAATGCGAAATTGCTCTGTTGTGTATGGTTCTACTAATTTTTTGAGCCGTAATAGATGCTTGATACATTGTCGTCCACGTTCAAACAGAGTATCTCGCTTGCTACCTGTTTGATAGTGTGCTTCCATATGTTCGATTTGAGCATCATTAATCCACTCGTCATATAGCTTGTGTAACCCTTGTGGTGTGAGGATTCGTTGATGAAAAATCATGCCACAGGTTTGACAACGCATTAAAGAAAAGGTTTCCTCTGCAAGCAAGGTCACTACATCTTTACTGTAATGACATCTGTTAAGAAAAGAACGAGTGGGTTCATCAGTAAATTTTCCTTGCCACAGGGGATGAAGATTCGAGGAGCCACAACTAATGCAGTGCGATCGCTCTCTAAATACCATCTTTTGATTAGAGAGTTGTTCTAAACCGTGTTTCTTTGTGGTCATGTCGATTAAGTTCCGATTTGAAAAATAAGTTTGTTTCTTTCGGAAGCCACGCTCATACCATTTCACAAAATTCTTGATTGTCTTGTTTTTCCTCCTTTTTTCGTTGGTTGCCAAATTTATCAGACTGATAGTGAAACGGTATTAGTCCACTCCTATGACATTCTTGCTACTCTTTCCAAGTCTGCCGCACTCTTGCGATCGCGAGGACTCGAATAATAAAAGTAACTGCTAGGTTCTTGCTTGGCGTTAACAGCATTAGCAATTATTCCCAAAACATTAGCCTCAGAACGTTCTATTAGAGACTTAGCAGCAGCAGCACTAGGTGAATCTAAAACACCGGGTCGAGTTACCAACAAAATTCCATCTGCCATTTTTCCTAAAACTGCTGCATCTGCGATACCCACTAGAGGTGGGGTATCGAAAATAACGTAATCGTAGTTTTCCGCAAAAATATCAACTAAAGAGGTCATACCTTCAGAATCAATCAAAGCTAAGGGATTTGGCGGGATAACTCCTGCGGTCAGTACTGACAAATATTCTGTAACTTTGTGTACTGCTTGGGAAAAAACTCCCTGACCCACAAGCAGATGACTCAAACCCACTGAGTTAATTAAACTCCATAAATGATGTTGTGTTGGTTTACGCATATCTGCATCAACCAGTAAAACTCGCTTACCTGATTGAGCGATAACCGCAGCCAAATTGGCAGAAACATCTGATTTCCCTTCAGCACTCACAGAACTAGTAACGACTATTTTGCGAACTTTTCGATGGCTAATAAATTTCAGGTTTGCTTGCAGCATTTGGTAGGCTTCATGAACTAATGTGCGAGGTGAAGTTGTGGTAATCACTTGCGGATAAACACCATCTTCTACATCTACATCTTGCACAGCATTCACAAAATTATTCGGTTTATATTTAGGAATTAACCCCAATAAAGTGTAACCAAAAAATGTTTCGGTTTCCTTGACTGTTTTCAATGATCGATCAATCAAGTCTACAAAAAATGCAGCAGCAATACTAAGTAATACACCTGCAAAAATACTCCCAGTTGCTAGCAGGATTTTGGTTTTGGAGATGACTGACTTTTTCGGAATTTGTGCAGGTTGGACAATTCTGGCATTCCCAATAGTCTGCTTTTCTGCTACCTGAATTTCCTGTAGTCTACTAACAAGATTTTCATAGCCATTTTTAGCAGATTCTAACTTACGTTCTAAACCTTGTTGCTGCTTCTCCAAACTTGGCATCACAGCCAACTGTTGCTGATAATTCGCTCGAATATTAGACAAAGTTCGGAATTTTTTTTCTAATCCCTGTCGTTCTGCTTTTAACTGCACATAATTACCAACCATTTCTTCTCTAATCTTGCCTATTTGCAATTTACCAGGAGAAACTAAGGGAATTCCTGAATATTGCTGAGTACGTTGTTGTAATAAAGAATTGAGAGTTGCTTGTTGATTTTTTAAATCAGTAATGGTTGGGTGTTGCTCAGTATAAATTGCTCTGGCATTTGCTAACTTGGTTTGAATTTTTTGCAACTCAGTCAAAACTTCTTGAACACCAGGTATTTGACTCAAGGAAGCAACAGTTACTGCCTGATTTTCACTAACATTTAGTTGACTGGCTATCTGTGCTTCTTGAGCGCTCACATCTGCTAATGCAGCCTTGATTTGATTCATTTCTTGATCAAGCTTGGAAATGATATCAATAGCTGCGGTTGATTCCTCTGCAAGCTGAATCACTCTATTTTGAATTTTAAACTGACGTAATGCTTCAGCTGCTCTTTCTAATTCTCGACGAGAATTGGGTAGTTGTTCTTTAATAAATTCACCCGCAGCAGAGACTTGAGCACGGTTAGTTTGAATATTGTTCTCTACATAAGACTTCATTAACTGATTGACTACTGCTGCGGCTAATTCAGGATCATTTGAGGCGTAAGAAACTTTGAGGACATCTGTTCCTACAATTGGTTTAACATTGATTTTAAGCAATTCCGGATCAATTAGTTTTCCTTGTTCATTTTTTAAGTCTAGAGCTGTAATAACTTCTTGCAACATTGGATGAGAATTCACAATTACGGCTTGGGTTTCTAAAGGATTTCCCTCACGCATCAAGGCTTCTAAATCCCCAATTTTTTCCCCTACTTTTGTCAGCGATGATGTACGATCTGATTTGAAAAGAAGTATACCATCTGCTTGATATTCAGGTTTTTGCATGAATAAAGCTAAACCTGATAATCCAATGGAAGCAATAATGATTGATGCTATCAATCGCCAACGACGTTTGAGAACAAGTATGTACTGTTGAATTTCTGTTTCTTGTGTGTAGCTATTAGTCTCCATACAACAAGTTTCCTTGTGGTGGTTATATACAATCGCACTTAATAAGCACCCGATTTTTGCACTACGACCTTCACAGTTTCTAGTAAAATTTTCAAATCAAGCCAGAGTGACCAATTCTCAATGTAATTAATGTCTAGTTTCACTCCATCATCAAAGTTATCAATATCAGAGCGACCAGAAACCTGCCACAATCCAGTAATACCAGGCAAAACTTCTTGACGAATAAAGTGCTTTGTTTTAAACCTTTCAACATCCCTACTAGGAAGAGGACGCGGACCAACTAAACTCATTTCTCCGACTAAAACATTAAAGAGTTGTGGCAATTCATCTAAACTGTAAAGTCGGAGAAATTTACCTACTTGGGTAATTCGAGGATCATTTTTCATTTTAAAGAGTACACCATCTTTGATTTCATTGTTCTTTTCCAGAGATGCTTGCAGTTTTTCAGCATTATTTACCATTGTCCGAAATTTCCAGATTTTAAAATTTTTCCCATGTAACCCGACTCGATTTTGTTGGAAGAAAATTGGGCCTGGAGAGTCTAATTTAATTAGTATTGCGATCGCCAAGTAAATCGGAGATAACAATAATAATAGTAAGACTGAAGAAGCAAGATCAAAACACCTTTTTATCCAAAAATCACTACCTGCAATAATTGGTGCTGGAATTGTCATACAAGGTACTTGACCGAGCATCCAGAAGACTGATTTGGGGTAATAAATATCAGTTTCCATTGGCATAATTCGTAAAAGAATGCCAGCAGTCTGGAAATGCCAACAAACATAGAGACGGTTTTTGATCGCATTCCAAGAAACAAAAGCTTCTGTAATACCCTGTTTACGAAGATACTCAAAAGTTGCTTCTCGATTCACTAAATCCAGACAACTAGGATCGGCAATTCCTTGCACTGTGTAGCAATTTTCTTTTTCAATTAACTGAATATGATTTTTTTGGTCTTGATTCTCAGTAATCAGAAAAACTGAATGACGAATTGCTCCTTGATATCGAAGTTGTTTTGTAGCTACATCAAAAATCAAGCGATCGCAACAAACAAACACTACAGAACAAACCCAAAATATCAGGAAAGTAGACCGTGATACATAACTATCTGGTTCGTAAAGAAAGGCTATGCATAAAAGTAAAATATCTGCTAGTGATACTGCTTGAATTAAACCAAAATAGTTTCGACGTTCTTTTCCCGGTTTATAGAGTCCTTTAACTGCTATTACACTTATCCCTGTGACTAACATGAGTATCAGTAAAGATATTTGTTCCACCAACAGGAATTCTATGCTTGTTCCGTAATATGCTGCTAACATCCATGCCGCAGTTAGAGCCATAATATCCAACGAAATCAGCGTTATAACTCGCAATATCCTAATTTTTAATCCTCTTTGGATAGTCGTACCTTTCGCTGATCTTAAATCTGGTTTAAAACTTGTAACTGTGAGAGTATTAGTAGTCATGATTTTGATCACCAAATTGATTTTTTCACAAAAAATCAAGCACGTACCAAGTTTATATTCATGCTTTGGATGAATTCTTGAGCAATTCAATTTTAGATTTTAGACTTCGGATTTTGGATTGGCTCCAATACTTGGAATATGGGAGTTGATATAGGATTCCTATTTGATTTTTGTTGGCGTAGCCTGCGCTCTGCGCTTACAAAACTCAGTACACATCTAGCTTCCTTTTTTTCTTTCTTTCCCTATTGCCTATTGCCTATTGCCTATTGCCTGCCTCCACGAGTAAATTCATTAATCAAATCGGATTGCTATAGCATCAAACAAGTATTGCTTAGGGTTTATAAGTTCCCTGTTCCCTTTCATTCAAATTTTGTCACTCCGATACGTTGTTTGAGTACCAACAAAACAAACAAAGGATTACCCATAATATAGCGTTTCCATAGGCGTCGAGGTTCAACTAATAAACGGAAAAACCATTCTAAGCCAGATTTTTGCATCCATAATGGCGCTCGTTGCACCATATTACTCACTAGTTCAAAACTAACTCCAATCCCAATTGAAATTGGGATATTTAGGGTTTTGTAATTGTCATAAATCCAGAATTCCTGCTTAGGAGAACCCAAACCGACAAACAGAATATCTGGTTTTGCGTCTTGAATTTTAGAGTTAATAATTGCTAGTTCTTCTGGCTGTGATTCAAAACCATAGGGTGGGCAGTATGTGCCAACTATTTGGAGACTGGGATATCTTTTTTCTAGAACTTCCTTAGCTTTTGTAGATGCTCCGGGGCGTCCTCCCAAAAAGAAGATTTTTAGATCTTTTTGAGATGCGATCGCACATAATTTCTCAAACAAATCTGTCCCATTGACTCGACCCTTTAGTGATGTCTGCAAAAATTTTGCTGCCCATAATAGAGAAACCCCGTCTGGTACTACTAAAAAAGCGTGACGATAGTATTCACGAAAACGAAAATTGCTTTGTAGCAGTACAACATGTTGTGCATTAGGTGTGACAACATATTTTGGCTCTTTCCCTACTAGTACGTGTTCGACAATCTGTTCAACAACTTCATTAAAACAAAGTTGGTCAATTTCCACACCACAAATATTGATCTTCATGGTTCACCCTGGGTTAAGATTGTCAAGTATGCTTTTTTACATACTTGAGTAGATGCAAATAGTTTCTGGAATTACAGATTGATTATCTTTTTGGAGCGTGATCAAACGCTCTGGCTATAGCATTCCAAGCCAGCTTGGATTTCATATTTGAGTCCAACGGTAAGGGACGAACTGCTAATTTATCTGAACGGGGAAAAAAATTTGATACCCAAGTATATTTATCGCTCAATCCCCAAGTTAAAACTGCGATGACTGCTCGCTCATCTAGGACAATGTTCAAATAGTCTTCATAAATACCTGCAACAATGCGATCGCGTACAATCGGATCTGAAGTTAATTTTTGGTCTATCACATCTAGTTCGGTAATCAGAATTTTGAGACCAAGACTCGCCACATCTGCAAGAAAATTTCGCAATTTTTTAGCATTTAAGGCACTTTGATGACCCATGAGATGAGATTGCATACCAAAAGCATGAATCGGTGTTCCTCTTGATTTGAGTCGCTCTAGCAGTTTCAAAACAGCAGTTCTTTTGGCTTCATCTTTGGGGTTGTCATACTCTAGTCCATAGTCGTTATAGACCAACATTGCTTTAGGATCACTAGCCGCAGCTGTGCGAAAAGCAAGTTCGATGTAATCTACACCTAAAAACTCTAGCCAAGGCGACTTTCGTAAGCTGTCAGTTCGTCCATCATCTGGTTCTATCGCCTCGTTCACTACATCCCAAGAGTGTATTCTCCCTCTATAATGTTTAGCCACTGTTGTAATATGTTCCAACAAAAAGTTTTCTGCATTTTTGCAGTTCACTACTTCCTGAAACCACACAGGTAAAGCTTGATGCCAAACTAAAGTATGTCCACGGAACAACATATTATTAAATTGTGCAAACTGAGCTAACCAATCTGATTTGGTAAAGTCAAATTTTTTGGGAGTAGGTCGTATATTATCCCACTTCAGTTGATAATCTGGCACCAACACATTACATTCCCTAATAAAGCTAATTTTCAAATCTTTGTTTGATACCAAATCATCCTGTACAGCAGCAGCTCCATATATTAATCCTTTCGTTGTGGCACGATCTTTTAAAGAAGTTTTCCCAGCTACTTTGAACTCTTTGCTTGCATTATCAAGTGCTTGACTGTACATGAAATTTCTATTTGTTTCAATACCAACAGTGCTTGCTCCTGCTAAAACTGATAGGCTCGCATACAAAAAATAACGTCTACTAAATGACATTTTTTTGAGCATATATAGACTAGCAAAGGGTCTTTATATAAAAAACTTGCTGATTTGAGACATCATAATTCTTAGTTGAAATAGCAAAGCTTATGGAATTGATTTTTTTATTTTTGAACTTTGCTTCTAGCTTATTAAATATGAAAAAAAACAACGCTTGAGTCAATTAGACTTGAGATAGATCTCATCATATGGCGTTAACTTTACTCATCAACCTTTTTTGTGATTCAAACTACTTATCCTTAAATAAATAAAGAATAAGTAATTTGTGTTGATTGAACTGAGATCAATAAGACCATCTAAGCTCTAATCAACTATCTTAATCACATATTTTTTAATTTGTATTTGCTCTAGAGTCACGCAACAATCAGCATTTAGCTACTGAAATTGCTATTCTCATTCGAGTCAAATTATCAAATCACCCTAGACTATGTCCTTAGAAAGAAAAAGGATTTTTTTGTAGTTTCCTACACTGAGAATGCACATATATGTCTATTGATGGATTATCAAACTATGCAAATTTACCATCAGGTATCCAGGCAAACATTTTATGAATTATTTATTCATATGTCAGCTATTTGGAACCTTTATTAAAATTGCAGTCGTCAAAATAAGGTAAAAATCAAAATTAATTCCTGACCAGCTTTAAAAGCCAAAAATAGCATTATTTACTTGCTGCTGCAAACTATTTTTGGTTTTCAAAGGGTTTTCTAAAAGCTATCTATATCATGCAACAATATTACAGTAATGTTGATATTTATTTCAAGTAGCTAATTTTTAGCATAACTCGCGATAATTTGCTTTGATTGATTATATAGTTGCATGTAATGACGAATATATTGAATATTTTTGACTTTTCAAATAATAGTTCCTAAAAACAAACAAAACTATTTGAAAGAGATATATTGATACATGCATCAAATAGAAGCTTGACAATAAACATATTACAAAAACACAAAATAAGTAATCTAAATAGTTTGCATGAATCTTATGATTTTAAAATCTCAAAAAATCAAATGCAATTAAAACTAGTATCTATATAATGCTAAAAATAGAATTTATCTGGTAAATAGAACCTACAGAAGTCAGTCAGTTGAATAAACTACTTGCTAGAGCTTTTTTTCCAAGTAATACTTCCTTTTCATCCCTAATTCATTGGAAACAATGACATAAAAATCTACTCTACTGTGAAGCAGTTATATAGCATTCCTGCATTCGCTCCAGACAAGATCTCCGACTTCGCAGGAGTTGTCGGGGATCTGGGCTTTGCGATTCTCACAAATTATATAGGATTGCTATATTTATTTTGTCTAAGGACACTCTCCGCCAACTACCTACCATTCTTCAGCCCAGTAGATGATCTCTGAAGCCGATACATTAATGGCGACACCGTAACTATCACCATGATTCCACTTAAAATCAGAACTACTTCTATCGTTTGCACCCAATACTAATATTTCATAGGAGTTAGGAAAGGAATCTTCTTTAGAGTTACTAGTATAAAAAAAAGTAGTAGGAACACCATTAGGTAGATTGGCATGGATGTTAGTATTACCACCAATGTATTTGTGTTTAGCTATAGCTTCGTATTGATTATGTAAATTGTTTATCTGTTCTTGTGGAAGTTTTAATCGAAGTTGAAAAAAATTATTATTGTTTCCTTGTAAAAAACCACGAGAGTAAGCAAGACGAACATTCAAAGCATTAGCCGGAATTTTATAAGGAAAATGTCTGACTTGGTTTTGATTTAACCAAAGTTTCTGCCGTATTTCTTGGTAACGTGAGGCATCTTGTATGGTTTTAACTTGATTGTTGTTGTTAAAAGCTTGTCTGAAAACGAAACCTACCCCAACAATACCAATACTGCCAAGAAAGATGAAAACAATGATGGCAATTTGTACAAGTTGTGCAGACGCATAGCGCCTTTTTGGCAAACTTCGTTTCATTGAGTTGGTTTTTAACGATGGTTGTATACCCAACTTTTATCTGAAATCGTAGAATTTCGGAATAGATTCTAAGTGGATTTACGCAAAATTTACAGAAAATTTATTAAAGCAGTATAAGGAAATGGGGATTGGGGAAGGTAGCGGTCTCCCAAAGTTCACCCGTTCCAAGCCCCTTTGCTCATCAACTTGATCCAGCCGAATACAGCTACAAACACGATAAATTGTAGCAGTACAATGCTTGGGCCAGAAGCAAGGTTAAAAAGACCTGATGCAATTATGCCAGCGATACTCGTAGTAGAACCAACAATCACCGACAGGAGCAGAAAGCGGCTAAAGTGATGACTCATCAATTTGGCTGTGGAGGCGGGAATTACCAGAAATGCATTCACCAGTAAAACGCCGACAGCCTTAATTGCTACAGCAACAGCTAATGAAAGTAAAACTACAAATCCATATCGATAAATTTGTACCGGAATTCCTTGGACTTTTGCCACACCAAGATTAAGGGTTAACAAAATTTGCTGGCGTAGGGTTGATAATAGAAATATGCTCCCTCCCACAAGCACCAGCATGGTTAAAATCAGGTCTGTGAGATTGATCGCCAGAATATCGCCAAACAAAACTCCCATCAAGTTACCGCGATATCCTTGGATGAGACTACTTAAAATTATGCCGATCGCTAAGGCTCCTGATAATACTATACTAAGTACGCTATCGCTAGCTAAATCAGTTTTGTCGATAAAGTAAATCACGACCACCCCAAACACTAATGTGAAAGGTAGCAGCATCCAAGTAGGATTTAACTGTAGCAATACACCTAATGCTACGCCGACTAATGCCGCATGACCGACAGCATGACTAAAAAAAGACAACTGGCGCAAGGTGACAAAACAGCCAAGCAAACCACCAAGTATTCCCATTAATACAGCACCAGCGATCGCTCGTTGCATAAAGGGAAACTGTAGCAAAGTTAACAAGTCACTAATTGTGGTGACGGCTAACCAATAAAAATGATAATCATTAAAGCAATTCATGCAATATTATTTACACAGAATCATAAGTCTGTGAAGTATATAAGTTTAGTTTCTGTTCACTAATTAAATTGCCAGATAAAGCAAAATGTTTACAAAAGATTTGCAACCCCTTTCAATTCAGGTTCTCAGCAGCCAAAAAGCTCAACGAATGGCAGAATTTTTTAGTTTTTTAGGGGATGCTAATCGTCTAAGAATTCTATCTCTTTTAGCAGAAAAAGAACTTTGTGTGAGTGATTTAGCAGCGACGCTGGAGATGACAGAATCTGCTGTATCCCATCAGTTGCGAAATTTACGAGTAATGCGCTTAGTGAATTATCGTAAGCAAGGTCGTCGTGTATTTTATAGCCTCCATGATCACCATGTTTTGCATATTTATCAAGCCGTTGCCGAACATTTAGATGAGTAATACCAATTAGAGACATGATTATACTCTTACGAGCGTCTACGCGTCTGTACAGTTATCTATTCCCTATTCCCCAATCCTCAATCCCCGTTCCCCGATCTAATGATTATGTTGATAACGGCTAAATCCTGGACCGTAGGTTGCTAAAAGATTGTTTGGTGAAAGCGCAACTTCTGGTAGTCCGGTGCAAACGATGGTTTGGTTGAGACAAATCACGCGATCGCAATAACGGTTGACCATATCAATATCGTGGGAAACTTGTAAGACTGTCCAACCCTCTTCTTGCTTGAGATCATTTAGCAGAGTGTAAAAATCTGCTGCACCTCGCACATCTACCCCAGCAAAAGCTTCATCTAGTATTAATAATCTTCTAGGCATAACCAAGCAATAAGCAAGCAATACTCGCTTTAACTGACCACCACTCAAAGTACCAATTGCTTGATTTCGCAGATGATAAGCATCAGTTCGTCGTAAAGCAGAGGTTACTGCTGTTGCTTTTTCTTGATTTTGCTGCCATAAGTTTTGAGAAAATACCTTTTCCTTTTTTCCTTGTTTTACCCATCCCAAACCTACCAACTCACTTACAGAAATCGGAAAACTACGGTCAAAAATAAAATGCTGTGGCACATACCCCAACTGATGACATAAATGTCCTAATCTAGTTACTGGACGACCAAATATTTCTATATTGCCAGTAGTGCGTGGAATTAGATCTAAAACTGCTTGTACTAAAGTACTTTTACCCGCACCATTGGGACCAACTATAGCAGTATTTGTCCCTGGCAACAATTCAAAAGAAACATCAAGAATAGCTAGATAATTACCCTTCTTGACACTTAATTTTTCAACTTTTAAAATCGGACTTTCAATATTCATTGGTAATTGGTAATTGGTAACAGGACTTACGCAAGTGTCACAAAAATTTCAAAATTTTGCTTGTAGTGATACCATTTCCATATGAAGATGCATAGAAAGAACCCCACCGCCTTCGGCACCTCC
>NZ_JCACKS010000245.1:0-35110 GCF_059505505.1 Pelatocladus sp.
TTTTTTACTGAATTCGGCTTTTTATTATACCCAATTTAAATGCTGAACAGCTTATCACTTACTACATCGGCAATAGTCCCATACTGCAATTAGCAAAAGACTCTTTCTATGTTCCTGCATTGATTGCACTTTGGCAGAATTGTCGTAAACAGAGATTACCCGTGATTATTCCAGAGGGAATTAAAACTCCGCTATATATTCTATTAGGCTCATGCATAATAACACTATTATTTGTTAATGCTGGACAGCAGTTTAACCCTCCTCCAGTTGCACTTTTTAAAACACCACCAAAAGAATTTCCAATTGGCATGGGAATTTTGGGACTAAAAGTATTTTTAGGTTATGTACCTTTGATTGGTTGTGTTTATTATTTGATTCGTAGTAAACGAGATTTTCTATTTGTTTCTCGGTTACAGATTGTTTTAATACTTGTTGCCTGTGTGCTGGGATTTATTCAATATCTATTATTATTAACTGGAATATGCGAAGGTACGAGAAATGCAGAAGGTGCTGCTTTATTTAAAGCTTCGCTAGAAGCAAGATGTTTTTTTGGGGGTTCATTAGTCTATAGTCCTAGTCAAGGAATGATTCGCTTACCAGGAACTTTTGTTGCACCTTGGCAATGGGCATGGTTTTTAATTTCTAGCACGTTTTTTACTTTTGCAACGGGCTTTAGTGACCCTGCTATTATTTGGCGAATTATCAGTTTAGCTTCAATGACGTCTGTATTTATTAATGCAGTTATTTCTGGACAAAGAATAGCTTTAGCTTTAGTACCAGTTTGTTTTGTAATGTTACTTGTGCTGACTGGTCAAATTGGTAATTTAAAAAGATTTATTCCTATATTTGTTGGACTAGCTATTCTTTTGGGAATTGCAATAGTTAGTAATCCGACTGTTGTCCAAGAAAGAATGGACAGTTTTATCGCCCGTTGGAATGCTTCTCCTCCCTATGAATTTATAGTTCAACAATTTGAGGAAAATTGGAAAAGTGTAGACGGACTATTTGGAAGTGGTTTAGGTCGTGCGACGAATTCTGCACGTGCGATGGGACCAACAAAGCTAGTCGAAACCTATTATCCAAAAGTTATGTATGAGGTAGGAATTTTTGGACTATTAGGATTTATTGGTTTGGTGACAACCTTAACAATTATTTGTTTTCGACAATATCGTTTGGTAAAAAACCGTAATTTCCGCAGTTACGGTGCTGCTATGTGGGTGTTTATATTGTTTATTAGTTACAACACCTATTACTATCCTTTAGATGTTGATCCTGTAGCTGTTTATTATTGGTTTTCTGCTGGAATTCTTTTAAAACTACCAGTCATAGACAAAATGGAAAGACAGCAACAATTAGGGGACAAGGGGGACAAGAGGGACAAGGGAGAAAACATAAAATTAACAACAACTAACAACTAACAACTAACAAATGACAAATAACCAATGACAAATGACCATTGACAACTATTATGAATTTACCTTTGATTTCTGTGATTATTCCTACTTATGGTCGAGAAGAAGCGCTGCGAGATAGTTTGATTGATGTATTAAAGCAAGATTACGCAAATTTTGAAGTTTTAGTAGTAGATCAAACTCCAAAACATGAAGTAGAAATCGAAGCTTTTTTATCGGAACAAGCTACAGCAAATAAAATTCAATGGTTCCGTTTAAACTGGGCTAGTTTACCAGGGGCGCGTAATTATGCAGTGCGACGCGCTCAAGGAGATATAATTTTATTTATTGATGATGATGTGAAATTAAACCCTGGATTTTTATCAGCCCATGCGAAAAATTATTTAGACAAACCAGAGATAGGCGCTGTTGCTGGGCGAGTTTTCGACAGGATGAAAATAGCTGATACTGTCCAAGGAAAAACGCAGGGAGATGCACCTTATAAGAGTATTGAATATCTACCTCCTCAAGCAATGAACCCTGGTATTGCTTGGTATTATATAGATTTAGTGCATACAATCAAACCTCAAGAAGTGTTGACAGTGAGGGGTTGTAATATGTCGTTTCGTCGTGAGATTTTTACTCAGCATAGACTGCATTTTGATGAGAGATTTCGTGGTAGTGCAGTCCGAGAAGAATCTGATTTCTGTTTGCGGTTACGACAAACTGGTTATAAGATTTGGTACGACCCAGAAGCTAGTTTAGTGCATTTGGGAGAAGAGACGGGTGGTTGTCATGATATTAGTATGCGATCGCTCAAATATCAACTAACTTTTTATCACAATCATTTTCTATTGGGTTTAAAAAACCTGACTGTTAGTCAAGCTTTACGCTTTTACATCCGTTTGTTTGACTGTCATGTTTTAGGACGTCCCCCTTGTCACAAAAGTGGTTCCCCCATCAAAATTTTTACTCGTGCAATTTTCTACATTTTAGGTTTTGCTAAAGCTTTAGGAACCATCATCGAATCTCTTTGGAATGATGGTCAAATTTATACTCGCTTAGATAAGAGTTTGTAGTAAGCACTTTAGTGCTTAAAAAATAAGGACTCAAGTCCTTACTACGAACTTCATATATTAATTATTATTTTTTTATGAAAATTCTAATTGCTAGTCATAGCTATATTGTAGATATTAACTGTGAGAAATTATTAGCTCTATCCCAGCTAGAATCAAAAATTGAAGTAACAGTTGTAGTGCCAAAAAAATGGCAACCTGGAGGAGTACAAAACAAAATTATTGAAACTGAATATCGCCAAGAAGGTAGATTTCAGGTTGTTCCTATTTCTAACTTTAGTCAAAATCATCAAGGATTATTGACATTTGGTACTGATTTAATATCTTTAATGCGACAATTCCGCCCCCAAATCATTCAAGTAGAACAAGCTTCCAGAAGTCTAGCTTATGCTCAAATGATTACCTTGAATAAACTTTTGAGATTACAAGCAAAAAATTTATTTTTCACCTGGTGGAATTTACCATACAAATTAAACTTTCCAGTTTCTTTATTAGAAAAATATAATCTCCAAAATAGCCACGGTATTATATCTGGTAATCAAGACGGTGCTGAAATCTTACGTCAACGTGGATACAAAAGACCAATTAAAGTTATGCCTCAACTAGGTGTAGATGAACGTGTATTTACACCTCAACCACAACCAGAGTTAGCCCAGCAATTAGGTATTGAAACAGATGAATTTATTATTGGATTTGTAGGGCGATTTGTGAAAGAAAAAGGGTTGTTAACTCTGATAGAAGCTTTAACTCTTTTGCCAAAAGATAAACCTTGGAAACTATTGCTGCTGGGACGTGGTGACTTGCGAACAGAGTTAATGAATAAAGCCGCAGAAAACAAAATTCAAAACCGAATAATTATAGTAGAAAGTGTTCCTCATGATGAAGTTCATAAATATATCAACTTAATGAATACCCTGGTACTACCATCGGAAACAACATACAAATTTAAAACATTAACTGCTATTGGTTGGAAAGAACAATTTGGTCATGTTCTGATTGAAGCAATGGCTTGTAAAGTACCTGTGATTGGTTCTGATTCTGGTGAAATTCCTCACGTAATTGGTGATGCTGGTTTAATATTTCCTGAAGGAAACGCCCAAATCCTTGCTGATTGCATTCTCAAATTAATAGAAAAACCAGATTTTGCTCAAGCTTTAGGTGAAATGGGCTATCAAAGAGTAAGATCACAATATACAAATAAAGCTTTAGCAAAACAACAATTAGAGTTTTATAGAGAAATTATTGATTTATGAATTTATTCTAGTTTTGATGAATCATGTGTGTTCATATCCCCAACTTCTTAAAGAAGCAGGGGAGCTATAATCCCTAATAATTACAAATAAAAATTTTATCCTCATTGATCTTTACTATAGTTATGAGTGAAAAATCACCAGCTTCTTAAAAATTCAAAATGGATATAAACAAGGTCATCACAAATGTACAGCAAGTCAATCTTGACTGGCTCAACTCTGTTCTTACTCAAAGTGGTGCGCTGCTCACTGGTAGGATAAATGACTTTGACATCAAACTTTTAGATAGCGATAATGCACAAATCGCAAAAATCAAAATTGATTATGAAAATGGAGCAACAGGAAAGTTACCAGAATTTCTACTCCTAAAAACGTGTGCAGGAGATAGCAACTTCACAAATTACTCTGAAGTAAATTACTACACGAGGGATTATATCAGTCTTGCCGATTCACCGATACCCACTTGTTATCATGCACGGTACTCAGATAACCCATATATGTATCACATTTTGATGGATGATCTTTCTGTAACTCATCGCAACAATTGGCGAACCAAACCAACACTTAATTATGGATGTACTGTTGCTAGAGCTTTAGCAGCAATACATGCTCATTGGTGGGGAGCAGAAAAATTATCTACTATAGGAAGCATTATTCCAAATCAGATTGCTATTGAACGATATGTTGCTCATTCTCAAGCAGGTTTGTTACCGATGCTTGGAGATATTGAAGCTGAAATTGATATTTTATGGAAACGTGCGCTCATGGATATTTTTAAGTATCACCCTGCGAAAATGATTGAGCGTACAAATAATAGTTCTGGTTTTACTTTGATTCATGGTGATGTCAATCCAGGTAATATTCTTTCACCAATAAATAGTAATGGTAAAACTTATTTAATTGACCGCCAACCATTTGATTGGTCGCTTACAACTTGGCTGGGAGTAAGCGATATTGCATATATGATGGTGCATTGGTGGGAAACTAATTTGAGGCGTAGTTTTGAAATACCAATTCTGCACGAATATCACGATAATTTAATATCTTTTGGCGTGACAGGATATGCATGGGAACAACTAATTTATAATTATAAACTTGCTGCTGTTCAAAGTATCTATGTTGCTACACAATGGTGTGTTTTAGATGAACAGCGCCAAAAAATGAAATGGGTATGGCTTCCACAATTGCAAAAGTCAATGACAGCCTTTTTTGATTTACAATGCTCTGATTTGTGGAAAGAGTAGACTAGTAAATCTTAAGCACTATGTTATCGGCGTGCGTTAGGCGCTTTTATTATATTTATCGCGAAAAATTTAGATCAAAAAATGCGCCTAATGCACCCTACAGTAATTTTATCTTTATTTTATAAATACCCTTTAACTAACAAAATGCATATTCTCCAAATAGTTCCCTCTATTTCCCTAATTTACGGCGGTCCAAGTCAAATGGTACTAGGATTAGCCCCAGCTTTAGCAAAAGAAGGTGTGAAAGTTACTATTTTGACAACTAATAGTAATGGTGATCATGGTCAAAAACCTTTAGATGTTAATTTAAATACTCCCATTCAAAAAGATGGTTATGAAATAATTTATTTTCGTTGCGCCCCTTTTCGTCGCTACAAATTTTCTCTTGATTTATGCAAGTGGTTAAATCGCTATGCTCAAGAATTTGATTTAGCACACATTCATGCTTTATTCTCTCCTATAAGTAGTGTTGCTGCGGCAATTTGTCGTTATCGAAAACTGCCTTATATTTTGCGTCCTTTAGGTACTCTTGACCCAGCCGATTTACAAAAAAAAAGATATCTGAAACAAATTTATGCTGCAATATTAGAGCGTGATAATATCGCTGGTGCTGCTGCACTTCATTTTACTAGTGTTCAAGAAGCGCAAATTTCCGAAAGATTCGGAGTGAAAACACGAGATTTGGTGATGCAATTGGGTGTGATTCCTTCCCAAGAAAATCACGAAAGCATACGTAATCAATTGGGTATTGATGATGATATCCCGTTAGTGCTGTTTATGTCGCGAATTGATAAAAAAAAAGGTTTGAATTTGTTGATTCCAGCTTTGGAAAACCTTTTAGTTGCAGGGTTAAATTTTCACTTTGTTTTAGCTGGAACAAACCCGCAAGAGCCAGATTATGAGAACAAAATTACATCACAGATAGATCATTCTACTTTGCGATCGCACACTACAATTACTGGTTTTGTCACAGGGGAATTAAAATCTAGTCTGCTACAAGCAGCTGATTTATTTGTTTTACCTTCCTACTACGAAAACTTTGGTATTGCTGTCGCTGAAGCAATGGTAGCAGGAACACCTGTAGTCATTTCCGATCAAGTGCATATTTGTCAACAAGTCCAAGAAAGCCAGTCGGGATGGGTAACTACAACAGATGTGCAAGCACTCACTGAGTCACTGCGTACCGCTTTGCAAAATCCTGCGGAATGTCAACGACGGGGATTAAACGCTAAAGAATATGCATTGCAAAACTATAGTTGGGATGCGATCGCTCGTCAAACCATCCAAGCATACCAACAAATTTATAGATGCGATTAATCGCGTCTGTACTCATTTTCATTGAACCCCACCCCGGCTTCGCCACCCCTCCCCGCACGCGGGGAGGGGTTGGGGGCTTTCAAGGGTAGGGATTTTGTATTCGGTCATTTTTTGACTATTTCAGCCGATTTAAAAATCCTGAAACAACCAAACCACGTTAAGCAATTGAGAATTTTATCAACTATTTTCGAGATTTTAAAACCCCTACCCTTGAAAGCGGCTTCGCCACCCCTCCCCGCACGCGGGGAGGGGTTGGGGGTGGGGTTCAAAGGGAATTATTAACTAATCAAGCGAACCTGATATCAATGGTTGGTTTTCTATTTTCTCCCTTCCCTTATCTCCTTACACCCCCACACTCCTACACCCCTTACCTTCCTAATCTTTCGCTTTCCAAGTACCGTGGAAACTATGAGGAATCACACTTGGTAATTCCAGCTTACACACGGGTTCTTCGTTTAACCGATGGGCGTCAAATATCCAAACTTCACTGCGATCGCAATTCCCATCATAGACAACCGTTAAAATCCAAGCTTGTTCTGGATTGTCAGCGTCTTTTGCATAGATAGGTTCGCTGGGATAGCGATTTTCACCACAGTTTGCTTCGCTAAGAGTTTCGGTTTTGTGATCATAGCAGGCGATCGCATTCACTATTTCTTGGGTAATATCTGTCCCATCTTGGAAAGTCGATAAGTATGTATATCTGGAGTTTTGTCCCACATTTTGGGGTGGTACACCAGGAAACTCACAATGACGATCTAATATTTGTTGAGTATTAGTAACTTTACCTGTTTGCGGATGAATGCAAATTCGCGATAGTGTACTCTTAGCTTGGGTGTGAGTTTCGCCTGTGGGAACTTCTTTAAGGTATTCGTTGGTTTGAAAGTCTTTATAGCGAGCAATATCTACAATTATCGTACCGCTATCATCTACATAACCATTAGCAAAATGCCACTGATACCAAGGTTCCGCTTCACTACGACTGATAATTTTTAAGGTTTCGCGGTCAATGACTAAAATTTGTGTTCCCTTACTAGGTTGCCATTGTAAAGCATCGCTAAAATTGCTCAACCCAGTTAAAGCAGGAAGCAGATTCAGCTGCACTGGTGGAATGCAAAATATCAGGTATTGTCCTGCGAAAACAAAATCATGCACCACAGGAATACCATCAAGGTCATGGGCTACTTTCTGGAAAATTTTGCCACTAGCATCGCTTTTATAAATATGCAAAGTGGAGTTTAACCCAGGAGTGATACCAAAGTTAAAAATTTCCCCTGTCTGCGGATTACGTTTGTAGTGTGCGGAATAAGTAAGACCTTTAGTTAACCCACCTAAATCATCCTCGCCATAAGTTTCCAAGTTTTGTAAATCGAGGGTGTAGGGTTTACCGCCTTCCCACAATGCTAATAGTTTATCTGGGAGTGCTAGCACGCTAGTATTGGCAACATTCTTGACTGGTTTAAACCATTTATTCCAAATTGGCCCCGGTGCTGTCATTCCGTAGTTACTGTAAAGTAGTTTATCTGCTGCTGCTTCTTCTTGGTAGCCAACAGTTTTGACGTAGCGATAAACCCCCGTAGCACTTGCATCAGTAAAATGTATGCCTAGAATTGCACCATCTCCATCAAACCAGTGTCCCACAGGCATACCACCCCGCTCCATCCGTGCAGATCCGTTGCGGTAAAGTGTACCGCGTAAACCAGATGGGATTGTGCCAGAAATTACAGGTAAGGGGGTGAGAGGAAATTCTTGGGCTGGTTGTGCTACTGCACCAGCCCAAGCTTTTTTTCTTAACTTGTCTTTAATTAAAGGCATAGAAAATTGACCAAAGAAAGGGTGTAAGGGGTTAAGGGTATAAGGGTGTCCTATACCCCTACATCTGAGGGAGCATCTCAATTTTTTCAATATACCGCTAACGCTTCCTACACCTCATACCATCACGTCTCTATGAAACATATGCTCAAGTTATTTAGTAACAAAATAATCGTCTTAGCTACCACTGTCTTAGTAGCTATATTAGTAGCCTGCACTTCCCAGAATTTCTCCCACCCAGGGAATGTGATCTTTATTCATCCAGATGGTACAAGTGCATCTCATTGGGGAGCGGCGCGGATGCTTTACCTTGGCCCTGATGGTAGGCTCAATTGGGATCAGATGTCACATCTGGCTGTATACTTGGGACACATGAAAAACCAACTCACTGCTACGTCTAACGCTGGTGCAGTGACTCACGCCACAGGAATGAAAGTAAATGCTGATTCTTTTGGTTTGAATGAAGCTTTTCAACCTGTAGTTGCTTTTTCTGGTCAACCTCAAACAATTATGGAAGAAGCGATCGCTATAGGTAAGGGAACCGCAATTATCAACTCTGGGATGATCCATGAACCGGGGACGGGTGCATTTGTTGCTAAGGCTGCAAATCGCCGTGAATTTGCCGAAATCACTAAGCAAATTGTTCTATCTGGAGTCGATGTGATTATGGGTGGTGGCGAGATGTGGTATCTACCCAAGGGTACAGCCGGAAGACACACCACCGCCGAACAAAGTCAGCGCCAAGACGGAATCAATTTGATCGCAGAAGCCAAACAAAAGGGTTACACGGTGGTTTATACCCGCGATGAACTCTTGCAATTACCAGCAAATACTCAGAAGGTGTTAGGTATTTTTGCCGCCGATGATACTTATAACGATGCACCAGAAGAAGAATTAAAACAGCAAAACTTGCCTTTATATGTCCCCACAGCGCCGACAGTTGCGGAAATGTTGGATGCAACTTTAAAAATAGTGTCCCGGAACTCGAAGGGTTTCTTTGTGGTTTTAGAAGAAGAGGGTAGTGATAATTTCTGCAATTTTAATCATGCAGCTGGTTGTATTCAAGCAGTCAAACGCGCCGATGATGCTGTGGGTGTGGCGATGAAATTTATTGAGAAAAACCCAAATACTTTGTTGGTGACAGCCGCAGATAGTGATGCAGGTGGGTTAGAAGTAGTAGGAGTCACAGAAAAAGATTTCCCTCTCAATCAGCCTTTACCAGAAAAAGGCGAAAACGGTTCACCCTGGGATGGAAAAGAAGGAACTGCAACTTTACCCTTTGTATCTGCACCAGACAAACAAGGTAAAAGCTTTCCGTTTGCGATCGCTTGGGCTGGCTTGGGTGATTTCACTGGCTCTATTGTAGCAAAAGCACATGGGTTTAATTCTGAGTTACTACCAAATACGGTTGATAATACAGATATTTATAAGTTGATTTACCGGACATTGTTTGGTAAGGAAGTATCAAAAAGTTAAACTATAATTAACTTTTGATGTTATCTGCTCGAAAGCATGGAGAAACTCCAATAAATCCAAGATAGCTTCCCAAAGCTAGCAATAATGAAATCATAAAAGCTTCAGGAATGGGATATCTACCTGTACCTTCGATCAGAGAATTTTGAGGATTGTTTGCAGCATAGATGACTGCAATAGTTGAGTCATTAGGACTAGCATTAAAATTTGGTTCAACAACTTGAGTCTTGGAAAAGTACTGTTTATCATCATTTTTTGGTTTAGGTATTTCAGACTTGTTAAGACGATAGTCAGAACCACTAAAAAACTTTTCCTGCAACTTTTTTTGCAGTTCAGATGATGAACTAAGTGAACCACCTTTACCTGGTGCGTCAAACTCGTACGTAATTTGATAACTCTGAATCCCTCCTGACTGTTTTACTAATACTTGGTAGCTAAGAATTTTAGCCTCAGTCTTGACTTGAGTGCGCTGCAACTCGTCCCATCTTTGCCACTTTTGTACTGTTTTGCCCATAATTTGGCTACCAACTACAAGCAAAACTGCACTAGCTACAATAGCCTTAAAATGAACTTTAGAGATTTTTCGCAAGATAGTTTTCATATTCAAGATGCAAGACAAAAGATTACAAATCACACATTTGTAGTAGCAGCATTAGTCAGAAGAAGTTATTTGTTTGATAAAAGTTACAACTCGTTCCACTTCTTGGAACCCTACTTTTGTATGAAAATCATAACTTGCTGTGTTTTCCAGTAAAGCATCTGAAGCAAGTTCCACACATCCATTTTCAAGTCCCCATTTTTGGGCATACTGGATTAAAGATGTACCCACACCTTGTTTTCGATACTCATCTTTTACATAAATCCCTTCCACATACGCAACGGGACTCTGAGTAGCACCCGGAACATAGTCATAGCGAAGAGAAAGATTCATAAATGCGATCGCACCTCCATCTGAGGATCTGACTATAAATCCAGCCTCACGAGGAGATTGGAGAATCTTTGTCAGACTAATCTGTCTTTCTTCGCGTGATTCATCTGGCCATAGTTTTAAAGTAAGCTCTAGCCACTCATTAAAGTCATCCTGAGTAACTTTGACAATTTTCACCAGAACCTCAGATGCATACAAATACAGCAGATTTCAACAAGCGTGAGATACAGAAGAACCCCACCCACGCTACGCGCACCCTAAGCGCAAGCCTATAGTATACACACAAGTCGAAAAATAAGTAATTGGACAAAATTAAATTCATTCGTGGAGATAGGGAACTCTTAACTCTTAACAGAAAAAAATCTGTGTAATTAATTGTGTCAGAGTATTTATAATCTCCGTCGTCGAGTGTTTGAAATAGTAAAATTTAAATCAAATTCTGATTTTTGCTCTTCACTCGCCCATATAATTCTTCCATCGCCAAAATAAACGAATTATCTTTTTGCCAAAATGCGGGAAAATCACCCTGCTTTTTAATCAAAATTGCTGAAACACTACTTTTTGTCGGAACTTCTATTGTTTGCGGCAGCCTTTTTGTGCTTAACCAAAATTCTCTAGCAGTTGGCTTTTGAGTAACAGTTTGTTTTTCCACTTTTGTATAGAGTGAAGTGGAAATTTCTATGGGAATATCTTGATTATTCAGTTCCGCAGATAAGGCTTTACCTAAAGGTGAATCAGCCAATTTTACTTGTAGTTCTGCTTTCGATAATCCCCGCAATTCAAATAATAAAAAAGGATTATTATCCAGTTGGGATGCGACTAAATAATAAACCCCAGCGATGTGTTTGCAAGGATTAGCATAATCTGGACAAGAACAACTTGTTGTAAAATCCTTACGACTGTGTGGCAATAAATGTAGTCCTAATTCAGCAAAATTATCTTCTATGTTTTCTGGAACTTCATTGAGCAACAATCGAGAAACAATACTCGCTTTTGATGAAAGTTTTTCTATGGCTTGTTTCCAATTTGTTTTAGTAATAGCTTTGATTTCGATTTCTATGTGGTAGGTAGGCTCTTTGTAGACACCAAAATAAGGATTGACTGAACCTCTAACTTGAGCAGTAATATGATTTTGTTCAATCTCAAAGCTTTTGACTTTACCGCCACGTGCATAAGAACGTCCGCGTTGGAGTCTACCTTCATCGGTAAATTGTTCTAGGGCTTTAATAAAGCGATCGCCCCACCAAGTACGAGAAAATTTAGTCATAAACGATACCTATATATTCTCTTTTTTCAGCGATGAACCGTCAGGGTTAATTCTGTAGCCTTGGAAAATTCACGCAACAATGGCTCTGTGATTCAGCAACGCCATTATTCCAAAATAGCACTTTTGTTTAATGAAATAAGTTGTTTAAATGCTTCGTTATCTAATTCTGTTAACCACGATTCATCACTACCAACTACAGTCGCAGAGAGTTTTTTCTTATCTTCAATCATCTGGTCAATTTTTTCTTCCAGTGTGCCGATCGCCACAAATTTATGCACGAAAACATTCTTTTTTTGACCAATCCGAAAAGCGCGATCAGTTGCTTGGTTTTCGACGGCTGGATTCCACCATCGATCAAAGTGGAAGACGTGATTAGCTTTGGTTAAAGTAATACCAACACCACCAGCTTTGAGAGAAAGTATAAAAACAGAGGGTTCTGTTTCTGGGTCTTGAAATTCAGTAATCATCTGTTCCCGACGTTTACGACTAGTACCACCATGTAGATAGTAAGTGTTGCAATGAAATGTATGTTTGATATGTTTTTCTAAGCCCTCACATATTTCAGTAAATTGACTGAAAATTAGTAAGCTTTCTCCTTCAGAAATTGCCTCTTCTACCATCTCTGCTAAACGACTGAGTTTGTGCGATCGCTCAGAGGAAAATTCACTGTTGTCTTGCAAAAACTGGGCTGGATGGTTACAAATCTGTTTTAATTTCATCAGCGTGGAAAGAATTAAACCTTTGCGTTGAATTCCTTCTGCTTCTTGGAGTTTTTCCTCTACGTCTTTAACAACAACTTCGTAGAGCGATGCTTGTTCTTTGGTAAGGTTAGTATATAGTTTTTGCTCTACTTTATCTGGTAAATCATTAATAATAGATTTGTCGGTTTTGACTCTCCGCAAAATCAGAGGTTCGACTAATTTTTTGAGGGTAGTTGATTTGATTTTGTTATTGTCTTTTTGAATTGGAATCTCAAAAAATTTGCGGAATTGAGCTTCTTTTCCCAAATAACCAGGATTGAGAAAGTTAAAAATTGACCAAAGATCAAGCAAGCGGTTTTCTACAGGAGTTCCGGTTAATGCTAATCGGTGTTTTGCCGATAGTTTTAAAATAGCTTTAGTTTGTGCTGCTTTGGGATTTTTGATATTTTGCGCTTCATCTAGTACTATCCTTTGCCAATCGGCGCTAGTGAAGAGTTTTTCATCTTTACGAGCGAGGGTAAAGGAGGTAATCACAACATCATGTTGCAGACTTGCAGCTTTGAAATCAGCAAGAGATGAGATGCGATCGCCACCATGATGCACCATCGTTTTCAGATGCGGTGCAAACTTAGCTATCTCTTTTTGCCAATTTCCCACCACCGATGTCGGCGCAATTAATAACGTAGGTAACAACAAAGATGAGCCAGAATTTACCCCCTTGTCTCCCTTGTCTCCCTTGTCCCCTTGCTCTTTTCCTGATCCCTGCACCTCCCTCTCCTGAATTAATCGAGCAATTACCTGCACCGATTTACCTAAACCCATATCGTCTGCCAGACAGCCATTTAATCCCAATCTTTCGATATATTCGAGCCAGGACACGCCGCGTTTTTGGTATTCTCGTAAAGTTCCTTGCAAGTTTGCTAGTTCTGCAATTGGTTCTAGTCTGGTTTTATCTTGCAACTTCGCCATCATTGCTGACAAAGCTTCATCATGTTCAACTTCCCACTCTTCACCAGCTTCTGCACTACGTTGCATGAACTCTAACAAAGTCATTTCTGGTTGTTCGTTACCGTGAGATTGCCAAAATTCGAGTAATTGTTGCATTTTATCGCGATCTAGTTCCATCCACTGACCACGAAAATGCACCAAGGGGGATTTGGCGTTAATTAACTGTTCCCATTCTTTGGGGGTGACGACTTGATCGCCAATTGCCAATTCATACTGATACTGTACTAATGAATCTAGACCAAAATAGCTTTTATTTTCGCTCTTGGTTGCAGACTTCCCACTTGATGCTTTCAGGCGAATTTTGGCACGACGGCGACCTGCGGGAGTGTACCAAGCTGGTACGATGACTTTAAAATCAGAGTCTTCCAATACCCAAGCACTTTCTTTGAGGAAGTCAAAAGCTTCTTCTAAACTCAATTGCATTCCTATGGGGCGATCGCTCTCCAAACCCTGCCATAATTTGGGATACATCCGCGCTGCATACCCCAGTTTCAGCAGTAAATTAGTTTCAAAGTTCTTACCAAATTCTTTCTCTACCCCAGCTTTATTTTTTTGATTCATAGGCCAATAATCAGCTAGTGCTAGCTTCAGGGAAGGATCTTGTTTGCTGGCTACTAAAAACTGCATTTGCCAGTTATCAATATTTTCTGGGGTAGGATCAGACAACTGCAAGCAGAGGTGAAACAAAGAATCGCTTTGAGTGCGAGTAATTTTAGTTTTCCACGCCAGCCATTGCTGATATTCTGCTAAAGCTGCATCACTTGTCAGAGGGTTATGACGATTGGGATACAAGCAATAGTAAACTAGAGAATCAACTATTTGCTTGTCAAAGGTAGCAGTAGAAGGAGTATGAGTCAGCAAATCATGCAACAGAAACTCAGAAAAGTGGCGTAACAGTGTTTCTTTGTCGTAAAATTCAACTGCATCTGTTGGTTCTGTTGCACCCGCCACACAAATTAGTGGCATGTATTCAATGTATTTTTTGATATTCGCTTCGTATTGCTCGGAAATAATCTCCCAAGTTGCATAGATTTCAAATGCAGGTTTTTTAGCGGACTTTTGTTTAGTTTTTTTCTCAGTAGTATTATTTAAATGCCGATATTTGAGTGCTGGAATATACTGGTCTTTTAAAATTACTTCTTTAAAAGCTTGGGTGTAGTGATACCAAAATAGGAGATCCGAACCCAGTTGAATTTCACTGGAATTATAAAGTGCTAAAAAGTGGATATCGTTGAGTAATTTGATAGTGTTAATTGCTTGTGCAGAAGTGAGTGTTTCATAACAGTCTACCTGCCAGTATTGAAACTCCTCATAGTCTTCCGGGGTTTCGGCTTCGAGATACTTGCTTAATTCTGGTGAAGGTAAAGGCTGATCATTAATACTTGGCAAAACAAAATATTTGGGAGATATCCGTTGTGTCAGTACTGCTGCTACTTCTTTGATTCCTAATTCTGCCGTTAAAAATTTGACTAATTCTTCCTTTGGTAAATGTCCAGGGTGAATATTTTTCTTACTGCTTTGTCGCTTTTTGACAATAGGGGTTTCCACCCACAAATAAAATTGACTAGATTGTATAAAACCACTCTCAGCGTTCGGTATCCAAGTACCATGAAGGACTTTCATAACTCGAAGCCTCTAAATTTTCATAGCTTTTGAATTACTGTATCAAAGCTGAGGTACACAGGATTGCATATTTAAATTTTTCTAAATTATTTCTTTACGTGGACGTATTAAACATTTCCAAAAATTAATTATGCGTTACCCACAATCCTTGTAGAGACGCGAAATTACCCTGTGGGATCTTGCTACGCGTCTCTACATTATTTTTCACCAGATGTCTATTGACAAAATGTACTCACTTTTAATAAATCATGAATGATCTATGGTTAGGCTTCAAGGAATACAAATTTATCTAATAGCTGCGTAAATCTCTAACTCACTTTAGATAAGTAAACAGGATTCAAACAAAGGTAGAGCGATTTTCTACTTACATTTTGCATCACTTATTTCAGTTTAGTAGGTAGTTCACTGAACTACCAAACGGTCTAACGTTTTTCACGGTAGTCACTAAGGATATTTACGTTTCGTAACAAACATGAAATTAAAAATGCGTCGCACTATATTAGGTATTTCTTTAGCCACTGGGCTAGTCTTGAACTATGCATTGGCAATAGATGTCTCAGCTCAACGTCCTAAAATAGAAGCTATTACCAAGAATGATTTTTGTAAGAATCAGTTGAATGGGGAGCGTTTTACCAGAACCGAGTTATTTTTTGGGTTATCAAAACCAGACGGTTCAATGGTGAGTGAAGAAGAATTTAGTCGGTTCATAGACAATGAAGTTACACCTCTTTTTCCTGATGGACTGACCTTATTAACTGGTATAGGTCAATTCAAGAACTCAAGCGGAACAGTCGTCAAAGAGGGGTCGAAGCTCTTAATATTGCTGTATCCTTTTGACAGCGAAAGTAACACAAAAATTACACAAATCCGACAAGCATATATAAATATGTTTCAACAAGAGTCCGTGTTGCGTGTTGATGAGGGTTCGTGCGTATCTTTCTAATAATATAGGTGATGCTAGCTCGCAAGAATCTTTTACCTTTTAAGTATGGGGAGTATCAAGTAGCCTAATCTTATGTCCGCTACTTATACTCGGTAAAAATTTATTCAGCCCTGACGATTATAAATTGCGACTACACCAGACTTTACCCGCCTGCGCGGGTTGTTTTATTTATAGAGAAAAAATAGTAGATATGTTGCATTGCAACGTCTCTACACATCAAAAAACTATATCAATAACCCAAAGCCCACAATCCCCAAAATTAAAAGGATGAGCTTATCGCCCACCCTTTTGTAAAGTATTGTAAAGATTGATCTTAAAACAGACAAGGAACCATGACTTAATAATAGACGTCATAAAAGCCAGTGCCTTCAGTTTTTATCCTCTTCTACATAAAACTAGCCAAACTGAAACTAAATTGTTGCATGTAAACGTCTGGGTGTACCTAAAGATATAACCCGTGGGTCTGCTTCTAATCTATGTAAATCCGTTTCTGTGATTGTTGCCGTGAATAGTTTAGGCGATATTTGGGCGCGGAGGTTAACAAAATTTGGTATATAACCATCTTCAGTAACTTTCACCGTAATTGCAATTGGATCTTGAGGACTCTCACTTTGTCGAGTCCAATCTCCTGTGTTCGGTTCTATTTTTTTGAGTTTATCGCCTGGACATTTAATCAAGCGTAAGTGTTTTTTCATCATTTGTTTAAAACCAAATCACCTATTATAACATTACAGGGAAATTTAGTTAGAATATGCCTGAAATCATAATACCATAGCTAACTGGCCTTGTCTCGCACAGTTAACAATGCTCCATTAATATCGATCGCTCCATAACCGTAGCGTTCTGGCTGGTCGATGATAGGAAAATTCTTTTGAGTACTAGCCATTAGAATATCACGAATTTCATCAATGGTGAGTGACTTGTTGTAAGAAAGGGCTTCAGCCAACATTAAGGCGATCGCACCAGTGACAACAGGAGCAGCCATACTAGTACCAGACATACGTATGACTTGAGTAGCTGTCCGTGAAGCAGCTGCCCAGATATGATGACCAGGAGCAATCAAATCTGGTTTTTGTCGTCCATCGCGGGTGGGACCGCAACTAGAAAAAAATGATAGAGGCTTATTGATTTTACTATCATCGTAGGAACCAACCACAATGCTTTTATATCCGCAAGCGATCGTGTTGAGGGTATGGCTATTATCGTGAGGAGGAAGAAAACGAGTTTGACTGTAATCTTCACGCTCGATCCAAGCGTGAAATTTACCATTGGTGACTTGAACACCGTGGAGACGTAGTGTCCAAATTCCTCCTGGTAAATCAGGTTCCATAAATACGCAAATGACGTTATCGCCGTTGTTGGGATCGGACTGGCGGTTGGTAAAGAAGATGATCGTGTTGTCTTCAATATCTACCACTTCTCCATTTTCTCCCAAATCCACCCGACCCAGGCTAGTACCATCAGGAGCAATAATTTCTAGTTGGAAGCGATCGCCTCCCCCATACCATATTTCAATCTCTTTCTGTCTGGGATTTCGGTGTGGGATTTTCCACTGGAGGTCAAAGTGATGATTCTGCAACACCATTCCCGATGCATGAATACCTGTATCGTAGCTGTTTCCAGCAGCAATTACTATCGCTCGGTTTGGCTTTTCGGAAACTAAAGCATCAATACTCTGTTCAACCAAAGTTGAACCGTCATGAGGACCACCGAACAATCCCAGGCTAATATTAATTACACAAGGGCGATCGCCAGCAATATTAAAGATATATTTCATTGCTTCTAGTAACGCCACTGTATCGCCAAAACAGCTTTCTACGGCTTTTTCACCATTCTCAATCAAGGGAGTAAATTCATTTTGAGAGAGTTGGACAAACACGATATCTGCGGCCGGAGCTACACCTGCAAAACCACTTCCTTGTCCGTTACCCACGGCAATATCCATAACGTGGGTTCCGTGGGCCCTATCTTCTAATTTATATCCTAAAGCAGCATAAGGATCACTTGCCCCAAGAGCTTGATTTATTTCATCCCGCTTATATTCTTGACCATAACCATAGGGACTTTTACGATTAGAATAACCATCCTGGTTCCAAAAAGCTAGCAATCTTGTAGAACCATCAGCATGACGAAAATTTTTGTGGGCAAAATCACAACCAACATCAATAATACCAACGACAACACCACTTCCCTGTTGTCCTAAAAAACTTTGCGCCCAGAGGTCTTGTTGAATAGCAGTTTCTTTAATATTAATATCTAGAGTTGCTTTTAGTGCTTGTGCTGGTTTCAAGCTGACAACACAACTGGATTTTTTTATATGTTTAATTCTGGAAACTGGAATTCTACCTGTGACAATCTGCTCACCATCGAGTGTACTACCCAACTCAGCACCCGGATAGACTTCATTCATAGATAGCCATTCGCTGAGATTATTTACTTTAGCAATCACTGCTACTTCTTCTTTTTCGGTTGATGTCGTCGCAGCTATGGCTATTCCTCGGCTTTTGCGTTCGAGAAGTCTTTGTAGTCGAGGGTCGATGTCAGCGAATATATCTGTTGATTCAAATTGCAATTCCATATAAGAATATTATTACCTGAAAAGAATATTTTGAGACTGTAAATATAATTACAGTCTCCTTCCAATGTATTTCAGGAAAAATCAAATGCAATTAAATTAGACAGAGTAAACGCAAGAAAATTTATACTTGAGATGAGTTTATGAGCGGATATTTCAGCAATTTTCTCTAATAACAGCACCGCAGACCACCACTGTTCCTCGCTCCAACGCTGGAGGATAGATTTTATGGCTTCAACCTTATACTTAATACCCACAACGGTAGCTTATTTCTCTCGTGTAGTTTTTATCTGCCACAATTGTTGGCGGTACTGGGTTATTACCTTCCAGTATGTGGGTCAGAAGAAGATGCAAAGACAAGCGAATTAAAAGGCTAAAGGTATCGCTTGAGAACAAAAAAGAAAGGTTGAGTTAAGTTTTTATAATCCATAATTCCTAACACAGTATTCTCATCTACTTTCCTAAAAGAGTCATTGATCGGCAAATAATCATAAATCATCGTAGCTGTGACTTTTCCTCTGTACTCCATCATTCGCAGTCTGGCTTGACTTTTCTCGGTTTTGAGTAAAGAATTAATCAACATCAGCAACGGTTTGAGCGAATTATTTTTGGGTATCGGCAATTTCAAAACCCAGTTCATTAAAGTGGGATTAGGCGCAACCTTAAAGATTTTTTCCTGACTATCTAAAAATAACAACGGGTGAACATTTTCAGGATCTACAAATTCCTTGCCATACCAATTAGAAGTTTCTAATAAACCATCCATTGGATGATCTGTATGCAGTCCAGACCCTTGCCAACGACCAAACATAAAGTCTAAATTTACGGGTTCAAGAGCGTCAAACAATTGTAAAGCTCCTTCTCTCGTAGTTTTACCTGTGTTCAAAATCAACTGATAGTTTTCTAATGTATCCATTGTTATTGTCGTTGTAGAAGCACAATACTAATTGAAAAAATGGAAGCTTCTTAGAAGCTTAATAGGTTACGGATGTTGATAATTCAGTTAACAGAGGTAAGAATTTTCTAATTAAACCAATTGTAACTGCTGGCAATTCTAATTGTGGTGTCAATCCCACATCTTCCAACGCTTGGAAAAATTTTATTGCTTGCGGATTCATTTGAGCCAGACGACGCCCAATTTCTGGGCTAGTAAATTCTGCTTTTTGGCCCCAAATAATTGCGGTAGGAATAGTTAATTGTTGAATGTAGAGTGAGAGATCAAAACTCAAATCACCGCGTACGAAAGATAAAGCGCCGTATTCAGCATTTGATTGCTTTGCAGATTCTAAATAAGCTTGGACAATTTCATCATATATTCGGTTAGGACGAGCAAATTGTCGCTGTTCGAGAAAGCTACGAATACCATTTTCTGTTGCTACTCCAGTCGTGTAGATAATTCTGTCAATCACAGGAACACTGACGAGTTGAGCAAAGAAAGTGCGGGAGTAATCTTGTCCAAAGTCAGAAATTCCAGAAGGTATAGTCACAATTAAAGACTTAAATAATTCTGGGTGAGCGATCGCAACTCGAATCGTAAACGCTGCTGTCAAAGATGAAGCAATCACTCTTACTGGACTAGTGCAAGTCTGCTGCAAAAACTCCCGAATTGTCATTAAGTAGTCTTCTATTGTATAATTTCGTGCGGGATGCTCAGATCGACCCCAACCGATTAAGTCTGGCGCCAAAATGCGATACTCACTAGCAAATGCTGGATAAACTTTTGACCACTCATATGCAGAAGAACCTCCACCAAATCCGTGCAAGAATACCAGAGTCTCTAATTCTTCGGTAGCAACTTTGTTCTCTTGCCAAGGTAGACCCGCAGCAGTATAGTAAACCATCCTGCCTAATGAAGTAGTCACAGAGCGTTGTTCAAATCCTAATGGTATAAACATAGTTTTTGGTCATTAGTCATTGGTCATTAGTTATTGGGAGAAATTTCCCCCTTGTCTGTCTTGTCTCCCTTCCCCGTCCCACAATCCCACTTTCACACTCTCCTACCCTTCCTACATACCTCCAAAGACAGATTAAATTCTGGTTTTCCTGAGCGATGCTTCTGGTGAAGAAGATGTAAAAGTACTAACTATGTTGTGAAGATTCAGTAATTTTTTTCTATGTTTTAAGTTTTTCGCTTGCAAATGCCAGAAATCCGATATTTGTACTAGAGTATCCAAGATATTCACAATCAAATGGTAAATTCATCCTTGCACAGTCAAATGCACATAGCACTTGACAGCGAAAAGGTGGTTAAATCTAAGTCTATTGATTTAAATATAAAAGATTTAAAAATTTACCATTGATGGCTTCATTTTCTGTTATCAGGCTAAAATACACAAAAATTATTACTTGGAGATGGATGAGCGATCGCCTAATAAATCCTATCCTACAAGTAATAATACTTAAGCATTTGGTTTTTCCAAGATAAAAATTAAAACAAGAGTGTCTAATTATACTTTTATACTCTATTCCTTGGCAATGACTATATCTGTAGATTTAATGACAGCATAGGCCTCTTCTCCCACTATCAGTTCTAATTCTTCGCTTGAAACTTTGGTA
Organism: Pelatocladus sp.; assembly: GCF_059505505.1. Taxonomy (NCBI): domain Bacteria; kingdom Bacillati; phylum Cyanobacteriota; class Cyanophyceae; order Nostocales; family Hapalosiphonaceae; genus Pelatocladus; species Pelatocladus sp. The sequence continues at coordinate 21,162 of NZ_JCACKS010000245.1, forward strand.
ATTACAGAAGTTAGCTGAACTTTATGAACAATCTCTAGTGTGACTTCACTATTGACTGGCCCCTTCACGATTTGTGTGACAACTCCTTTAAGAACATTGCGAGAACTAACTTTTAATGGTTTCTTTTGGATAGCAACTTCTGTTAATTGAGTGCTAGTATCTTCTGCTTTAGGAATAGTTGGTAATGAGACTAGGGAAACTGAAGATACTGGAGAAGATACTGAAGACTCTTTGTTGAGACTACGTACAAATTCCCGCAAAACCTCTGTCTTTGTGCGTTGAGATTGCTGACAAAACTCCTCCAGCATTTTTCGCTCTTCCTCAGAGGTTTGAAATGTAATCCATCCTTGTTCTTTTCTTGGCATAGTTTTACCAAATCAGTTGGTATTTTTTGGTGATTTTGGTAGTATCCTACCAACCGTTGATTTTATAAAAAATCTTTTGGATGTTCTCCTAATAAAAGGAAAACATTATTTTAATTTTCCCACCCTTGACTAATTTGCTACTGATAATTTGCTTGCCGTGATTGACTCCCTTTACATTAGTAGCACAATCAAACACCAACTCACTTGTTTGTGCTGTTAGTGTAAAAGATGGTGGCAAAAATAAGGCATTGCTATATTTTGATGTATAAAGTCAAGTTTGTCATGCTGAATTTAGTGAAGCGTCTACAAAACGACAAACAATATCTCGATTCAGCAACACTACAACCTTGTAACATATACTTTAAGGGTTTCGTAGTGAGTGCTTTAGCGATCAAAAAGGACTAAAATCCTCACTACAAACGTATTTTTACTTATCACAACGAGCTATGACGTGCGGGGGTTCTCCCCGTTGAGGCGACGTGCTAAGAACGCCAAGGATTGAGAATAGAGACTTCCACGAAGCGTTAAAGAAAAATGGGCGATCTAGAGACAAACCTTTGCTGTGGTATGTGCGATTAGATCACCTATGGTTGATTTTAATGGTATTTGCAGTAGTGATTTAGCCTTACTACAAATCTTTAGGAAATAAAAGTAACAAAAATTAACTTTTTTGTAGAGCTTTACGCAACCACGGTGGAGGATTGCCCTTGAGAGTTTTAACTAGCTTATTTAGAATACTATCAATCTCTTCTTCCTCTGATTGTGGTCTGACTGGCATGACACCTCTTTTAATTAACTTAGCAGCAGGAATACCACCAATTGATGCCACATAAACAATCGCACAGTCAGCTAGTGCTTCAAGTTTTGATGCTGTTTTATCATCGCTATCGGCATTTTTATCTTGATTAGAACTACCAGGAAACTTCAGAGTTTCTATAAACTTATAACCAGTATCTGAGATTTCATAAACATCTGCTTCTTGCGCCCATCCAAAGTGAGCATTAACATGAACTCTATCACTGGTTGTGAAGGCTATTTTCATTCTAATGATCCTCTCCTGAAGTTAGGAGTTGTGAATTATGAAGTGAGTCAAGATTTTAAAATTTACGCTAAATATCTCTATTGACTCTTAATATTGACTGCATAAATCAGGTATTATCACCTATTTTATCTGGTTATTTGCAGCGTCTTTTTTGCTAGGTGAGGCGATACATGTTTAACGCTATCTTTATCGTTTCTAATAAAGTGCGATATCGTTTCTAATAAAGTGCGATCGCAACACATCAATTTTGATTCCCCTAAAGTCAGGATAGCATATCGCCAACGAACTGGCGATTTAAAATGTTAAAATAACCTAATTTTTCAAGCTATCTTGATATTAAAAAATCAGGTATGTTTAAAGATATCAAGATAGAATCTTAAAATTAAAATTGCTGTATTTGCAGTTACAATTAATCTGAAGTTACAGAATTTTTAGTCAGCAATTCTGTATTTATTTCTGTTGCTTCAATTTCATGAATTTTCATATTTTCAAACAAGTGAGACATCCAAGGCATGGCGATGAGAATTACACCTAATACTACTAAAAATACTGAAATTGCTATAATTTGATCACGAGGAATTTCTAGTACACCACGTAAAATTACTTCTCGTAAGGCAGAAACGATAGTAATTTCCACTGCTGCGATTACTGATATCCGTTGTTGTTGTAGGTAATCAATTAACAATCGAAACAACTCTACCAGAATCAAAATAAACAAGATATCAGATGTAACTTGCCTTCATGAAGGCAGAAGGCAGGAGGCAGAAGGCAGAAGGGAACCCACGTCTAAAAACGTGGGATTGAAACAAGGATGCCGTATTTCATCGCGCTACGCATCTCGAAATACATTTTCTTCCTTAGTGGGCTTTATACCCACAACTAAAGTTTTAATTGATACTTCTTACCTTCTGCCTTCTGCCCTCGACCCTCTGCCTTTCTTTGTAAATCTAAGGGATGTAAAAGAGAGAAAAACATATCTCCCAATCGGATTAACATCACGCAAAATAAACCAAGACAAAGAGAGATGACAATAAAGTCTTGAAAAATCTCTAAGTTACCTACAATTCTATCTCGCTCAAACCAAGAATTTAACCCTGTAATCAGGCGTTTGGGCATGGTATCTCCGGACAATTTAGATTCGTCCAGTTCCATGATAAGCAATTTAAAATTCTTCTCAACCGTAACCTTGCGCTACTTAGTTGTAACATTGAAACATTGTTTCTTATTATCTTAAAATAAATTACTAATTTAAAATAAAGTTCAAACGTCCTCATAATAGGCTTGTCGCTAAATAAGAACAAAAAGACGACCTCAACGAGTTAGCTTTATTTGTGCCGATTTACTTATCTAAATTTATAATCAACATATAGTAGTTAATAATATTATTACTGATTACATGTTCGATGACATTTACCAATTTGTGCCCAGATTTGCATACGAGGAGATTTAGATTTAGGCTTTACTAAACTATCTACTTCAAGAATTACTACTTTAACTCCTGGTTGAAGTTTATCCACTTCTGGAGGTAACTTAGAGTCATATGGTTCTGGTTTATATTTTTTCAGAGAAACTAGATTTGTAATTGTTACTACTGTTCCTTTTAATGGAATAAAACGCGAATTAATATTAGGAGTTTCAATAAATCGAGATTTATTAGAAAAATTATGTGAACTATCGTTAATTGTTCCTATCCTTATCCAACCAACATGAGCAAAATTTTGTTTAGAACTCATACTTTGATTTGGTTTGGAAGAATTAGTTTCTAATACATCGGATTTTTGGGGCATTACATATTTAGATACATGAACTATTACATATATAGCAAGAGCTACCATAATAATTTGCTTTGACAAATTTATTAAATTAGTCTGATTCCTCCAACAATGTCTTGAAGGCTGCAATAAAAAATAAAAAGTTAATCTTACTAAATTGACAATAATATTGCCAATAGATATAAATTCTTTTCTTATCCGTCGATAAGTTTTTTTAACAAGGAAGTTAGAATCGGTAAGTTCCTCAACTACCTCGCGAATTCCTTCTGCAATATTCGCAAAAGCATTATCATGAGGCTTCCAATCAGTTACAGGTTTTTCACCTTTGGGTAAGGCTTTAATCTTTCCAAATGGTATTTTCCAATTATCTACTCGACGAAGGAGAACAGGAATAACACGGGCTGTTCTGTTCTTATGCCGTTGCATTGCCTGTTTTACTACAACATTCCAGTGATATTCTGAAGCTGTAAACTCTGAACTAATTAGCAGCAAAATTATATCAGCTGTCTCTAAACGGGTATTTATCTCTTTTTCCCATTCTCTTCCTGGGCTGATCATACCTTGATGCCAGCTAATAATCCCAACTTGGGACTTCAAAGGACTTAGGTGTTCATCTAATTTTTGCCGCATTTGTTCGTCTTTTTCAGAGTCAGAGCAGCAATACAAAACTTCGATCACTTTGGTAGATGGCATTAATTTATTCACCCATTAATTTAAAAAAAGTATTATTTAACTTCAATAGCTTTTTAAGCGAATTAAACTTTAATTACAGTCTGAGGAATACAGTATATTATTGGTTTTCAGTTAGTTCTTCTGCTACTAACCGGATACCTTTAGCAATATTTTCAAATGCTTCATTACGATTTCCCCACTTTGTTACTGGCTTACCACTTTTGGGCAGAGGTTGAAGCCTGCTAAACGGTGCGCCTTTCCAATCAACATAGTCGATAATTATGGGAATAACTCGAGCTTCATTGGCTTCATGCTTTTCCATCGCTCTTTGAACTTCAACGTCCCAACAATAATCTGAATTTATAAAGTTTGCGCTCACCAGCAATAAAATTATCTGGGCTGTATTTAGGTGCGTATTTATCTCATGATTCCATTCTTTTCCTGCTTCAATTTTATGATTGTGCCAACCTCTTATTATTCCTTGTCTTTTCAAAAGGCTTAGGTGCTTTTCTAATTGCTCTCGTGCTTTTTCATCTTCTTGTGCATAAGAGAAAAACACTTCGATAGCTTGATTTTGTGGTACAGACATAATTTTGTTTTTAACTGGATGCAAATTCTTTGAAAAACTTAGATCAACAACTGTACTGTCTAAATTAGGCTTTTTTTTAATTGTTGGAGTTAACTCTCCTGCAATACCTTCTAAATGAATAGCATTAACTCCAAATCTATGGGCTACTTCAATGCTTCGTCCAGCCCCTAAAGCATCGTAAAAACCAACGGCAAATTTAATAGCAGCTTTATCTCCAATTGTCTGCTTCATCCCAATTACATAATTAATATGTTGAACAATTGCATCGGCTTGTCTCTCTGAATAGCAAGCATTAAGCAATACACATTCCACCTGATCTGCAAATAACTCAAACAGTCCAGCAAGTGCTTCTGGCTTGACTGATTTTGTTTGCCCAGTGACATCCTCAAGTATTAATCCACCATCAACTTCACCATGTCCACAAAAATGGACAATTTGTGGCTCAAAGTCCAATATGGATCGACGAAGATCGTCTGGACGTATCGCCCATCTTGACTCTATGGCAAACTGATCACGCTTTTTTGCTCGCCTTAAGCCTTCAGCAATTTCACGAACTTCCTCATCTAAACGTAGTTTTTGAGTATTTTGAGGATTTGCTGCCAGAACCAATATTTTTTTAATGGGAGTATTACTACTCATAAAATAGTGTTGTGGAGTATGGTTTGCCTTTATATTACTTTTGACATTCAATCAAATATACTGTCAATAGCTATATACACGAAGCTTGCTGTGTCAAATGTATTTGTAACGAGGATAAGGTTAAATGATCGCCTTCCTATCACTTACTGTCCGTTTGCTCATTTTTGAACCGAAAATTTAATTAAGCCTGACAGGGCTTGTAATCTAGGCTATTCAGTCAATTCAGGCATTTTTGGCTCGTACAAGGTTTTAGCCATTTTTATGATTTGTACTTCCCTACGCCTTAAATAGACGCTTCTGGGAATCTGATACAAAGGTAGTAAATATTACTTAGAATTGACTGTTTATTTAAAAATAGCCTTTTTCCTTTTGAATTAAGGCTTTAATTCAACTTAGAGTTTCAAGCAGGAGCGAACGCCCAGCACTTACTCTTATTGCAGAGCGATTCTAAATAGCCAGTTCACCTAATGATGCTGTGTGAAAGATTGTGAGCTTGAGAAGGAAGATATTATCTTTACTAGCTTTAATCATCAATTTGCTAGGCTAATTTTGAACTTCGTCAACGAGTCTTTGAGCTCCGCTAACGAGTGTTTTTACCTCAAAAACACATTAGCACCCTACAATAAATTGATTGCTCATAGCTAAAGTACGTTAAAATTCCTAATCACCAACTCAAAGGTTCCACTTTTACTATTTTTTGATCTGCATTGATTTTGATCTTTGCTAATCCAAATTGTTCAAGAACCCAAGCATTCGTTGTTAAGTGTGTACTAACTTCCGCTACCTGATACTCACTTTGATTTGACACCAAAGCAGCAGGTAATAATAATTGATCTGCTAAATGTTCATCCACTGCTGCACCAGTTTGATGAAATTTCAGTAGTTCCTCACAAGCGATCTGGGCAACTTTTTCTGCTGGTAAGCTCAAACGTCCTAAGCTACTAAACCCAGCGAGGCTATTTTCATATTCAGCAGTTATAAATCAAGCAGCCCCCGGTGCAACACCTTTTTCTCGTACAAGCTTGATTGTATGTTTCAATCCTGCTTCTCGTAATAAATTCTCGGTACGATTGGCTATGCGTTGGGGAATATGAGCAGCTAATTCTGTGGCGATCGCTAACCCCCGCACCTGTTGCAAATCACCACGTTTTACCAAATTTATTCCAGCAAGTCTTCTACCACCACTTACTAGAAAATTCACCACACCTCCGCCTTGGGGATACCAACCCCAAGCACCCAATTTCACATCTACTTCCACACCCATCTGTTTGAGTATGGGCAGATATACTTGTTCAATGTATGTCATAGAGAACGTGTAATTAATTTTGTAATGGTACTTAATAAGGTAGTTGGTTGTCTCCTCATCTCCCCACACTCCCCACACTTCCCATCTCCTCAAACTCCCCCAATTTCTCTACTCTTACCAGGATTCATCAACCCATAGGGATCTACCATTTCCTTAAATCGCAACTGTTCTGGATCGATAACTTTTCTGCCACCATCTTCAATAATGTAAGTGTGAGGATTGGCAATAAATATACCCTGTTCTTCGTGATGGCGGATGATCTCGTTCAGGCGCTCCTCGGTGGTGTAGCGTACAAGTTGTAAGGCGGCGGGAGTTGTTGCACCATTGGCACGAACGAATTCTACATGCATCATGACTTCATCCCCGTAGTAATGATACATCTGCTCTAATAATTTGAGGTTTTTATCTGCTGGGAAGAGACTTTGTAAATAGGTGATCGAAGTATCAAGACTGCGGGCGTGGAGAGTGGTGTGATTCCAAGTGAATTCTAATAAGTTTGCACCTTTGCCAGCTTCTTGTACTGTTTTTTGATATGTAATATTGCCACCATGTTGCTGCACCAATCCAGGCAAAAACTCTAAACTTGATTCCGCAATTAACAACAAAGCAGCGTGAGTACCATCGGGAATATATTGCCGCAATGGCGTAAAGTATTGGGGGATGGGGGATGCAAAGACGGCAATTTCTTTTTTGATCATGCCATCAGCATCCGCGATCGCTTGTCCAAATCTGGCTGCTGCCATAAATTCTGGGAAGGTAATAATTACTTCTGCCCAAGGATAGGAAGGACTGAGAGGAAGTTCTACTTCAGTGATAATACCGTTAATTCCCCAAGCATGGTTAACTTTTTGAACGTCGTCGCCGCGTAGTTCAATTACACGTGGTTCATCTTCTAAGGTGACGACTTTTAGTGCCAAAAGATTACCGCGATCGCCTAAAAATCCGTACTGTATTGAGCCAATTCCCCCACTACCACCAGCCACAAAGCCAGCAATTGTTGCTGTGCGGTAGGTAGAGGGTGCCATCCGTATTTCCCAACCAATTTCCCGTGTTTTTTTATCTAGTGCCGCTAGTTTCACCCCTGCTTCTGTTCGCGCTACTCCTGGTTTGATCCAGCAAATCTCCTGCATCCGCGTCATATCAAGTATGACGCCACCATGCAAAGGTACACATTGCCCATAATTTCCGGTTCCTGCACCCCGTACTGTCACAGGAACTCGATGTTTGACGCAAGTACCTGCAATTTTTAATACTTCTTGTTCATTCGCAGGGCGTATAACTATATCCCCGACTTTTCCCGCTAGTTTGGGAACCAGAACTGGGCTGAAGGTATGATAATCCTGGGATAATTTTGCTACTTGAGAGGAATCGGTGATGATTTCGATTCCTGGTAGAGAATTAATTAGGGTTTCTAAACTGTAGAGTTTTTTATATGTTGTCATGAGTATGATAGGATTAGCGATGCGATCGCACAAATTCTGGTTGTCTAAAAAACTACAGTACAAGCAATCAAAAGTTTTTATCCAAATTAATTAGCTTTTATAAAGCTAGCAAAAAAAGTTTACATTGATGTCAATTGTCACATCCTTCCAGCTTTCTAATGTTAAGAACTGGCTCAAAAAATTTATTCCTGGCTACTGGTTGTTATTGACACAAGTAAAGTTATTACTGGTATCAATAACAAATAAGCCATGCTGGATGATTATTTGCACCAATTGAGACTTTAAATATTATTTTTTAGTCTTTGGTCAAATTTAATACAAAATATTATTCTTTATTTTTTGTGTTTTAACTTAAACGAAATGAACATTCGAGAATTAATTTTTGATTGATCACAGAGTAAGGTTGAATTTCTAGGGCGCGTTTAAAAGCTGCGATCGCTTTTACGTATTCTCCTAAAGCTGCATAACTTAAGCCCATCCCATGGAGTGCGCCAAAATGAACTGGATTAATCTGAATAGTCATTAGGCAATCAGCCAAAGATTTTTCATACTGGCTAGTAGTGTAGTAAAGAAAAGCACGACGATTCCAAGCTTCAGCAAAGTCTGGTTGTTCATTAATTAACTCAGTCAAGACTGCTTCAGCTTTGCTAGTTTGCCCTAAATCTAGTAATTTCTGGCTGCGTTCAATGATTTCTAAGCCATATATTCCCTTTTGTTGATACCAGATGCGCCAAAGCTTTTTTGTCGCTTGTTCGCGGACTTTTTCATCAGAATTTTTCAAGTCTTCAAGTAAGGAATTGACAAATAAAGAATCCATGAATTTGACGTGAGAGTATAGTATCTTTGGATCAAATTTCGCACAAAATGTTCTCAAAAGTAACTTCTTAATCGACCTTTTAAAATTCACCTTATAAATTGCAAGTTAAAGCAATCAATGTGTGATTTGTTGTAGCCTGTAATACGATATATAACAATCCGGAGTATGAAGCATGAGAAGAATTGTCAAAGAACATGTAGCCATCAACTATTGACGTTTGACTGCTGGCTAGTGACTAATAAGAAGTATCCCAAGAAAAAATAAATGACTATGCCAAACCAAAACAGTGTTTCCAGGCATATAGTTCTAACTTCTCATCCCAGTCGCTTTGGTCCCAAACCAATTCCTATCAAATGGGGAGCAAGCGACCCGATGGAACGGGGTCCGGTGATTGCCACTTTGACAAAGCAAGCACATCGTAATGTGATTGGTACTCATTCTGGCAGTTATGCGATTTATCGTGCCTTAGCAGTGGCAAGTGGTGCATTACAGTCAGATCACAGAGCAGATCTCACTAATACTTCTCCAATTGAACATATCGGACCACATCTGGGTTGGTTTGATCCTGAGAAAATTGTCTCCCTCGATCCTTTTGGGGCTATTGTGGGTGAAGTATTCGCACCTTACTACGGACAAGGGTATGATATTCGCCCCACGATTGCGATTACCAAAGCCCACATCAATATGCCCGAATTGTTAGAGGCTGTGACTAAAGGACGCTTGGCGATCGATGGCAAGATTATGAAACCAGGCGGCGATTTGGTTGTTACCAAAGCTGCGATTGAGCCAGTTTGGTATTTACCAGGAGTTGCCAAACGTTTTCAAATTAGTGAGGGTGAATTACGGCGTGCTTTGTTTGAACAAACTGGAGGTATGTTCCCGGAACTAGTGACGCGAACTGATTTGGAGGTATTTTTACCGCCAATTGGGGGTGTCACGGTTTATATTGTTGGGGATGTAGCAGCAATTAACGACCCTAGTAAACCTTTAGCAGTACGAGTACATGATGAGTGCAATGGTTCTGATGTTTTTGGGTCCGATATCTGCACCTGTCGCCCCTATCTGGTACATGGCATAGAAGTTTGTGTGCAAACCGCACAAGAAGGCGGTGTTGGGATAATTATTTACTGTCGCAAAGAAGGACGCGCTTTGGGAGAGGTAACGAAATTCTTGGTTTACAACGCCCGCAAGCGACAAGAAGGAGGCGATCGCGCTGATGCCTATTTTGCTCGTACTGAATGTGTCGCGGGTGTGCAAGACATGCGTTTTCAGGAGTTAATGCCAGATGTTTTACATTGGTTGGGAGTTACGCGCATAGATCGCATGGTATCGATGAGTAACATGAAATACAATGCCATCACGACTGCTGGGATCGAAATTGGGGAACGCATACCAATTCCCGAAGAGTTAGTTCCCCAAGATGCCCGTGTCGAAATTGAAGCTAAAAAAGCTGCTGGCTATTATACCACAGGCAAAGTGTTGGAAATAGATGATTTAGCGGAGGTAAAAGGGCGTTCTTTAACAGATTAAGTCAATGGTAATTGGTGATGGCTAATGGGTAATGGGAAAAACTGTTACCAATTACCAATTATCCAATACCAAAATTTGGGGTGTGTCGGTTGGAGAAAGTTGGAAACATGGAAATAGAAACCGCCAAGGACGCTATAGAGGCGCAAGCGATTCAGGGTAAGAGTCCAACGTTAAGGACAGAAACTGAGGTGGTTGCTTATTTGCGATCGCCGATTGCGATTCGAGAGCGTTGTCAAGAAATATTTACAATGGTTGTTGCAGGCGAGTCTCATCATTTTGCTTGCGATTTAGATCAGTTGGAACGAGTAGCAGATTATGTGATTGAAGTGATACCGGAGCAATATCCTGATTTACAAATCCCGTTTCATAGTCGTTGGCGACATTTTGAAGTTGGTGGCGTACCACGGTTGGCTAAGTTGGATGAGAAGTTAGCTCAAATGGCGCCTATCGAGAAAGCTGCTGCTAAGTTTGATTTAGCAATAATTAGTGTGTTATTGGATGCTGGTGCTGGCAATCGCTGGCATTTTTATGAAGAAGAAACTCAGTTGAGTTTTAGGCGTTCTGAAGGTTTGGCAGTTGCTAGTTACCAAATGTTTTGTCAAGGGCTTTTTGCGAGCGATCGCCATCAACCTTTACAAGCAGATGCCCTCATATTGCAACAATTAACAGAACAAAAACTAGCTGATGGATTTGGTGTCACCGCAGATAATCCTTTGTTGGGAATTGCAGGGCGATCGCAATTATTACAAAAATTAGGTCAAGTGCTGCTAGCTTCGCCTCAGATGTTTGGGGAACAAAATCCCCGCCCAGGCAATCTAGTAAATTATCTTTTGACAAAAGTAAAAAATCACCAGCTAGCAGCCGCAACTGTATTAAATGCTGTTTTGCAAGGACTAAGTGACATTTGGCCCGGACGCTTAGAAATTTATGGGTCAAATCTGGGAGATGTTTGGTTTCATCCAGCCGTTACTGATGATGGTTTGATACCTTTTCACAAACTATCTCAGTGGCTGAGTTATTCTCTACTTGAGCCTCTCCAAGAATTGGGTATAGAAATAATAAATTTAGATGCTCTGACTGGATTACCAGAATATCGCAATGGCGGCTTATGTCTAGACTTGGGACTGATCAAGGGTAAACATCTAGACATTTTTTGTGAACCTCAATCTGTGGCGTCTGAAGTTATCGTTGAATGGCGTGCTTTGACTGTCATTCTCCTAGATCAAATTGCTACCACAGTGCGAGCAAAGTTAGGCATGAGTAATGAGGAATTACCATTGGTAAAAATTTTGCAAGGAGGAACCTGGACAGCTGGACGAAAAATAGCTGCTCAACTCCGCACAGGTGGTATTCCTCCTATACAGATAGAAAGTGATGGCACAGTATTTTAGCTGTCATTAGTCATTAGTCATTAGTCATTAGTTGGTGGTTGTTTCTCAATCCCCAAAATTCAGTTATCAGTTATCAGTTATCAGTTATCAGTTATCAAATTAAACTGATCACTGTTAACTCATTCATGCCTAATCCCCAATCCCCAATCACTAATATGGGAAATCAAGTAATACTAATTGAGCATCCATTAATTCACCACAAACTAACGCTGATGCGTAAGGTTGAAACTAGTACGGCGCAATTTCGCTTTCTATTGAAAGAAATTAGTATGTTGTTGGTATATGAGGTAACGCGAGACTTAAAGCTCAACTATGAACTAATTCAAACACCTCTAGGCCAGATGAATGCACCTGTGCTTGCATCAGATAAAAAGCTGGTGATCATTTCTATTCAACGGGCAGGACAAGGAATTTTAGACGGAATGCTAGAACTGATACCATCCGCACGAGTGGGACATATTGGTTTATACCGTGATCCCAAGACCTTGATTCCTGTAGAGTATTATTTCAAAGTTCCCCACGACATAGAAAAGCGAGATGTACTGATAGTCGATCCGATGCTGGCTACTGGTAATTCTGCTGTCGCAGCAGTAGAAAGACTCAAATCAACCAATCCGCGATCGCTCAAGTTTGTTTGCTTGCTTGCTGCACCTGAAGGAATCGAACATTTCACCGAAGTACACCCTGATGTCCCTATATATACTGCGGCTATAGATGAAAAGTTGGATAATCATGGCTACATTATTCCTGGATTAGGAGATGCCGGAGATAGATTATTTGGAACCAAGTAGATTAGTCACTAACAATTGGTAATATTTACTTTTTTTGTGAAGGCAAAAGGAAAAAATCAATAGTATTTTTTTGTACTTTATAATACCTGCTTTCATAAAATTATACGCAGAGAAAAAGACTATGATGTATTCTATCTGCTTCCAAATTCACGGGAAATTGCTGCTTTTATATATTTATTTTTATACCTATACTCTGCAATTTTGCTGATTTAATGGTTTTTGTGATGAATATTTAGATACCATAGCACTTTATTTATAACAAATGCTACGGTATTAAGTGTTGTGTAACTAAGAATCCATAGGTCTTCGTATTCACCAAAACTATTAATACTTATTATCTATTTCAATATGAAAATCGGCTGAATGTTTTCCTTATTACAATGTCAAGTTTGAATTAAGCGTTTGTAGTAAGCAATGCGCGTGCTTAAAAAATAAGGACTTATACCAATTTTCTGTGAAGCTGCACATTATTTTGACCCCTCCCAACCTCCGATCCCCCTCAGAGGTGGGTTTTTCCGCAGGCGGTGGGGTTCTTTATATGCGTCTTCATAAAGAAATGGTATTAAGTCCTTACTACGAATTTTCTTATCCATCAATTTAAACTTGATACAGTACTAGTACTTCAACACATTAATTTTGATGAGTTGCGGGTGTTAAGATCCCCAATTTCTTTAAAGAAGTTGGGGATCTATAATCCCTCAAAATTAATGTAGTTAAGTATGAGTTGCCTTTTTTATGACATCTACCAACAGTCTAGAACAAAAGTAATATTATCAGGCAATATCTGTATCCAGATTTTGGTAGTTATGTTTGATGTTTAGGCTTTTCTAATATAGGAAATTAAGATGTCAGTACCTACTATTGGACAATTAGAGAGAGAAATTTCCAACCGTATTCGTTCTCTGTATAATGTTGAACTTGGGTTACGTCCAAGTAAAATTAATTGTCATTTTTTTCATGGAGAATTAGCAATTACCCTAGAAAATGCTGTGAGTAAAATTGAGCAAGTTTTGATTAAATGTGGTTCTGATATCCTGGCTGAACAAGTAAGAATCGATATAAACAGAATTATCATTCCGCAGATTCAAGATTTGATTGAGGAAGTGATTGGTAAACCCGTTTTAGACCTAATTACCCACACAAATTTAACAACTGGTCGAACTGGTATGATTGTTTTTATAGAACATTTGCCAGAAGTTCGCAATCCCCAAGCTATTCCCAAAGCTCATAAGAAAAAAGTAGCTGGTTCGAATAGCAATGCATTTTAAATCTAGTTAATCGTTGATGATTAGTGGTTTATAGTTGTAGATACGTGCTGTTTATTACGTCTCTGAATTAATCAAAAGTTAAAAATACTCTTAGAGGATGTTTTAAAAGTCCTTAGTGATGTATCAAAGAGTTTAAGATTCCCCTAAATTCCCCTTTTTAAGGGGGATTAGGGTAGAGTATTGACTTTGTGGGGAAATCGCCGGAAAAACTTCATGCAATTTCTGTTTTGACACTCTCAGGGCTAAAGCCAACTGAGATTCTGCGGACACAGTAAAACTCTCGCTGCGACCGTCAAACGTCGCCTAAACGCTCAAAACAACTACC
>NZ_JCACKS010000246.1:0-35082 GCF_059505505.1 Pelatocladus sp.
TTTTTTATTTTTCTTGGCTACCCCTGTTTATTGAGCCGATACATGATTTTTATTATCAACTGTACGCCATCGCAGCCAGTGGTTATGATCTCTAGTTCTTAACATAATTGCTTTTTGAGCAATTATGGAACCATTTTCTATACCAGATTTAACTGAATTAATTTCTGAACGCACGGTGTTAGCTGTGTTTTGAGCAGTTTGTGATTCCGAACGAGCCGTATTTGCGGTGTTTTGAGCAGTTTGTGCTTCAGAACGAGCTGTATTTGCAGTGGTTTGAGCGTTTTTCGCTTCAGAACGAGCAGTTTGTGCTTCTGAGTAAGCAGTCTTTACTGTTTTTGCAGTATCTTGAATCAGATTTGTTGTATTTGTGAGGAGAGTTTTTGTGGTTTCAAGTTCCGTTTTTGTCGCCTGAAGTTCTGATTTTAGTTGCTCTATTTCTTTAGTTTTCTTTTGTAATTCTGTTTGGATAGATTGCACTTGCGCTTGGATTTGCGATTTTATTGTTTCAAATCTAGCTGTTTCATTTTCTAATTCCTTGCGTGTGTCTTCTATTCTTTTAATTGCTTCTTCATAGGCTTGTAATGGTGTTAATGCCATGTTTTTTCCTTTAAAATTACAAATTGATTTGTTAGTGTTCTATCTTTAGTAGATAAATGTTAACTGAGCTAAAGCCAATTCTTCCAAAATCTATATAGTTGACCATACTTCAACCAATCCCTGATAAAAATATCTTTAAAGTCAGGTGCGCTTCTTGCAACATAGTTCATTCTGGCTGCATTATATTGCAGTTGCCCGTATACATCTAGTATTTTACTAATAGATGATTTCTCATTAATTCTGGTTAAGAGTTCACACTCTTTTAATCTATAAATATCAATATTTTCTAAATCTAGTCCCAACTTCCATTGTAAATCTAGCTTGCGTCTGCAATCATCAAATGGATTAGGCAGCAAGCGTCTAAATTTTTCTAATTCTTTTTTAAATTCTTCTATTTCTCCGACTGCGATCGCTTCAATTTTATCTATTAACTTATCTACATCTTGAAAAAACTTTGATTCTAAAGCATCTATCCGATCTAGTGTTGGTTCAATTAGTTTTCTCCGAAATTGTTCCGGTGTAAATCTATCACTAATTTCTTTAGCTGTTTTAATAGTATCCATCATTGTGATGGAAATTTGAGTAATTCTGTTTTCTAATGATTTATCAATATCTCCTATTGTTGCTCTTAAACTTAAGATTGCTTCTGCACGAGCCAAATTAATTTCATCAAAGGTGATTTTCAGATTTTCTTTGTAGCCTGTATCAACATCACTAAGCAAATCATCAATATTGCTTTTGATTTCGTTTTTTAACCCAGAAAAGTTATCAACTGTCTGTGTAACTATATCTTTAGCAGCGTCTTCTGTTTGTGCAATTCGCCTTTGGGCGATGTAATCAATTTTTTCTGCAAATGGAGTTAAATTATCATCAAATAAGTTATTCATCGCAGAATCGAATTCTTTTCTAATCGGTTCTGCAAAACTTGTTGATACCCTTCTTACTACTCCTTTTATACCTATATTCAGGATGCTGGCTGGATAGCAATCACCACTTACACATCTGTCTAGTTTTGCGCCTATGTAGCTACCATTATTTTCTAATTTATTTTTTACCTCAGAAGTTAATGTCATATATATCTCGCAGACGAAAGTTTTATAGATGTGCTAGTCAAGTAAAATAAATTAACTGAATATAGTGATTTTGTTTAAGTAAGAAATTTAAATAATGAGCTAAAAAGCACACTCTTTTTATACAAATAAGTTAAAAATAACCAATTTTTTAGGAATTTTTTGGGTTTTTTAATTTTGCATTGTTTAAATTATCACACTTACATCAAGCAGTATAAAATTTTAAGCTTATCTTTACAAAAATATATCTTAGTAATGTTTTATACAATTATTTTCAATATTGTTTGGGGTTTTGCACAAAATCCCCCTCTAAAATCACTAAGGAACGCAAATTTAATAACATGCAATTCTGATGGAACTTAAAACGGTGCGTTACGCTCCGCTAACACAGCCTACTTTTACACTTTATTTAATCCTCATTCCTAACACTAACCCCAACCAAGATCACCAAAAGTTGCGAAGAACCCATGCTGATTGCTCGATGATTTCATTCTAAACAAGGGGAGACCCAAGGATTTGTTATCCGTATCCCCCTTGTCCTGCGTGTCCTTTAAACTAAGCAGGCGAGAAAATCTTGTTTGAGTTTGGCTTCATCTAGGTTACGACCGATGAAGACTAGTTCATTTTTACGGGTTTCGCTGTCTTTCCAAGGGCGATCCGGTTTTCCTTCAAAGATCATATGTACTCCTTGAAAGACAAAGCGATCGCTTTCTCCAGCCATATTTAAAATACCCTTCATCCGAAAGATATCCGGGCCTTGGGTTTGCAGTAACTTGCCTAGCCAATTGTTGAGTTTATCTCCATCCAGGGCGCCTTCGGCAACTAAAGCCACAGAATAGACGGTTTCATCGTGTTGATGAGCATCTTCTCCCAAGAATTCTGGGTCGATTTCCAAAGCACGATCCAAATCAAAGGCTTTCACACCCAAAAGTGCATCCATTCCAACTTGGGAATTGCGGGTACGGTAAATTTTTGCCATTGCATTCATCCCGCGAATTCGCCTTTCTAATTCATCGAGTACATCTGGCGTGACTAAATCAGTTTTATTTAACAAAATAACGTCAGCAAAAGCAATCTGTTCTTGCGCTTCGTCGGCTTCCCAATGTTGCCAAATGTGCTTGGCATCGACTACTGTTACCACAGCATCCAGTTCTAACTGTTCGCGCATATCTTCATCGACAAAAAATGTCTGAATCACTGGCGCAGGATCAGCTAACCCAGTGGTTTCAATCACCAAATGGTCAAATTTGTGACGTCGCTTCATCAAATTACTGATGATGCGAATCAAATCACCCCGCACTGTACAGCAGATACAGCCGTTGTTCATCTCAAAGATTTCTTCATCTGTATCGATCACCAATTGATTATCAATACCGACTTCCCCAAATTCATTGACAATCACAGCCACTTTTTTGCCATGTTCGTGGGTGAGAATACGATTGAGCAGAGTTGTTTTTCCAGATCCCAAATAACCAGTGAGAACTGTTACTGGAACTACGTCTGTTGTCACAGTACTGACCATATCCGAGATACCTTATTTTTTAAATGATAATCGTATTCACTCTAACCAATAGCGATCGCTTTGACCAACTCCTTAAAAATAATTGGCGTTGCTGAATGCGGTATGAATCCGAATATAGAGACACGATATATCGTGGCTCTACAAAGATTTTGGCATTATGCAAAATCATTTTCATACATGAAATCAGCAATGCCAAATAATTTGACTGCTTTAGCTGCAATCTGTGATCGCAAGCAAAAACAGAAGGCGATTTTTTCAAAAAAACACCTTCTGATTGGGAATATACAGCAGTTTTCAAGTAAATGAGGTACATCTCTGATTGAGTGAAAAACTTTCTTATAATTTATGACCGAATAGTCTGTACCTCATAAACCTGCAATACGCTGTATGAGTGCGATCGCGGATTGCAGCTAACTAAACTCAATCGTATCCACGAAGCTGATAATACTCTGCTTCAGATTTTGGGCTTCTTGTTTAACACCAGCTGGAGTTTCACCATCACAAAAGCTGCGCTGACTACTGACTATATACAAAAAGTCTCCATCAATAAATGCTAACAATCCTCGATAAGCATCACATTTAATAGCAGTTCCGTTGTTCCCTGTTTTAGGAACTGTTGAACCTTCGGGCATATTTACTAATGTAAAGTAAGCACCTTCTAATACATCTGACAGATATTCAGTGTAATCCACCGAAGCATCTGGTAAATTAGATGCGATCGCACTAGGCACATACTTATTTAAAAGAATAGACCTTAAATATTCTTCCTGTCCTACAGATTCCATATCATACATTTGTTGAGTAGGCAGGGAACTATAATCGATTCTGAATAAGGAACCAAGATCATCAGAAAAAATCACTATTCCTTCTTGACTATCAATCATCGCGCCTTGTCGCAGGCTGGATGGAACAGGGACTGTAAAATTACCCGCAGGTGACTCATATATTGTCTGGCTAGACATTGATTCTAAGAAGTCTTCTTCATCTTCTTCGTCGTCTAGGAAGTCTTCGTCTTCTGCTTCTTCAAAAGCGGTAATAACTTCTTCTACAATTTCCTTCGCTTCGTCATCTTCTAGTTCTAAGGCTTGTTGTAGCTTCTTAAGTAAAGTTGCTTTTCCCTTGGGAATAAGCAGATCTTCTTCATCTACCAGCATACTCACTCCCGCAGCAAAAGCATCTGGGATTAATTCATCATCCAAACATTCATAAGCAGTGTTGAAAAGTGTTCCGACTCCTTCATCTTCAGCAAAGGCTAAAAGTTTATCGATCATTTCTAATAATTCATCGTCGGAATATTCGTCAAAAATCTCAAATCCCCAGAGAATATCCGTCAATAGTTCTGCGTCTACATCTTCTATGGAAGAGTCAGCAATTGCAGTCACAACTGCGACTGCTGCGATCGCTTCGTTTGGATTGAGTGATTCTTCCAACACCTCTTCCGACTCAAAAAATTTGTCGTACTTACCCATGATTTTCCCTCCGTTGTCTGGTGTGATTGGGTAGTTTCCCAATGGCTGAAGTCATTAGTTTGCAATTGTTAGGCTTAAATAACCAAGAACTTACTAAGTAGTAATGATTGAATTTGTAATTTAATAACCTGTTCTTAATCTTCTTACGAACCACCAAGCACTATATACTATATGGACATCTTATGTGCGGCAAAGCATTTTCATAGGTTATACCATTTCAGGTTTGAGATTTTGGATTGTCGAAGCTTGATCTATTAAGTACCTTGATATTTCATTTGTAGTATTCATTTTTTGTATTTGTGGTCAGTTCGGATTTGAGCATATATTTTTGCATCAAATTGAAAAACCATTTTACATAATGTTATGTCCTTTATGGGATATATTGAGCTACGAGTTACTACTCATTTGTTTTTGAAAGAAAGCGTTGGGCAATATCCTTATAGAAATTGGGATCTGTCCAGTAACCTAAATGCGCCTTTTCCCCCCAAGAAGTTTCATATTCCATCCGCATATTATCTAAGCTGTCGTAATAATCTAAGTGACCACTAATTGGATCTTGTAGATGATAATAATTTACCCAGCGAATTTTTTCTAGTTGGCATTCTACTGGGTTTGTAGTCAAATATGGAGTTAACCGAATATATAAAGGCTTTACACGAAAAGAATTTAAGTGTTCTAATATTCTCTGTCTAATGTACTGATGCTGCTCTGCCATTTCTCTGAAGAAAAAAGCAATCTTATCTAATGGAGATCCGAAAGTGATTAACCCTGTGATTTTATTAACAAGCAAACTTTTGCCCTGATCTTTAGATAGACTTGCTTCTATACATAAAATATTCAAGGTGTCGTAAGCAATACAGCTACCGAGAGAATGTCCTGCTATAATTACTTGATCATAATTTGCGGCTTTATCCCTGAGAATGGCTTTGAGCAGTGTTAATGATTCTGCTAGTATTTGTTCACGAATTTTATGGTAAGGAGATTTTACAGTATTAGTAGTATATATAGCAACATCTCCCACCAAATTCACTAGCAAAGGAGTTATCAGTTTTCTGCTTAAATTCCAAGCTGGTTGTAGAAACTTGCCTTGAAGAAATGGACTTAATAACATTAGAAATAGGTAAACAATTAGTCGTAACCAAGGATATATTATTTTAAATATCCGTAAAAATATAGTTAGCCAGCGTAGGCGATATTTAAAAAAACTCTTCCATTTTTTTTCTTTCAAAATATCATCTAATTTAGATTGATTTTCCTTACGACTATAAAATGCGATTGTCCCTTCTAGTGTCTGATCTGCCCATTGCAATACTTCTGATACACTAATTTTATTTTCCGTATCAGCTCCCCAATAATATTCGTGAATATCTATAAAATCATCTGCTGGAAATTCAGTAGGGCTAAGACGCACAAAGCTTTCTATCCAACGACGACCATTCGATAGTCTTCGTTTAGCAATTAAGTGTTCTAACATGATTGGTAAACTCTGCCCTTCAAAGTGTTTAACTAAGTTTTGGGCAAAATAATCTACTGTTTCATAAGGTATTTGTTCACCGACACCGTGGATAATAATAAATGCTGTACGTCCTTTGGGAAATTTAATATCTTGAGTATTCATAATTCTGTAACAATTTCGGAGTTGTTGTGAGTGATTAATTAGTAGTTATGTATTATGGCAAACAACTACCAACCAAAAATCACCAGCAAATTAAAGGATTATCATAAATCAAAAAAATTAGCTATTTTTGGTAATAACTGGTTACAATCTGTAACTAACGGATTGGTAGCGGGTAATTCAGCAATCGTTGCTTTTAAAATTTTGAGTGCTGTTTTTTTAATAATTTTTTCTAGGAAGCGCTCAAACATACTTTACCCCTTGAGTGAAATCAAAAAAAGCATCTATATAGATTCAGGATTAACAGATATAATTTCGGAAATATAAAATACAGATTTATTCGCTCTACATCACTTTTCATATCCATTATCAAATTAAATAAAAATTTTTCTATAACCTTGGACATAGTGATTCCAAATAAAATATAAAGTAGATTACTAAAATTATAGATATATTAAAGTTAGTCAATAAAGAGACGAACTATTTTAGACTAATAAACTCAACTGCTTATCTTTGCTGAACAATAAAAACTATTATCAGGAGTAAATACTGATGACTAGAGTTATAAAAGAAACTGCTCAACTAACTGCCAAAGAGCGATCGCTCATTCTCTGGTTTAATGAAGTTGGTATTGGTGATATACCGCTAGTTGGTGGCAAAAATGCATCTTTGGGTGAGATGATTCAACAGTTAACACCCAAAGGTATAAATGTACCAATGGGTTTTGCTACCACTGCTTATGCTTATCGCTACTTCATTGAATCTGCTGGATTAGAAGCACAACTGCGGGAATTGTTTACTGACTTGGATGTTGATAATGTTAACAATTTACGCGAACGAGGTAAAAAAGCGCGATCGCTACTGATACATACACCATTTCCACCAGAATTGCGCGATGCGATCGCCCGTGCATATCAAACTTTGTGTGAACAGTATTATCTAGATACAGATGTAGCAGTTCGTTCTAGCGCTACCGCCGAAGATTTACCCGATGCAAGTTTTGCGGGACAGCAAGAAACCTACCTCAACGTGACTACAACTGCGGGAGTTTTAGCAGCTTGTCATAAATGTTTTGCTTCATTATTCACTGATCGCGCTATTTCTTATCGTCATATTAAAGGCTTTGATCACTTTAACATTGCCCTCGCCGTAGGTGTACAGAAAATGGTGCGTTCTGACTTAGCATCTGCTGGAGTCATGTTCACCATAGAAACCGAAACAGGTTTCCAAGATGCAGCACTGATTACAGCAGCCTATGGTTTAGGAGAAAATGTTGTTCAAGGCGCAGTTAATCCTGATGAATATTATGTTTTTAAACCGACATTAAAAGCCGGATTTCGCTCAATTATCGATAAAAAATTGGGCAGCAAAGAATTAAAAATGGTTTATGACGATGGCTCTAAATTTACTAAAAATGTTTTAGTTTCCAGTCCAGAAAAAAATAAATTTGCGATTACAGATGATGAAATTTTACAACTAGGACATTGGGCCTGTTTGATTGAAGACCATTATTCTCAAGTTCACGGCGTCTACACCCCGATGGATATTGAGTGGGCAAAAGATGGTATCACTAATGAATTATTTGTCGTTCAAGCGCGTCCAGAAACAGTCCAATCTCAGAAAAGCCAGAATGTGTTGCGGACTTATAGACTCACAATGGGACAAGGGGAACACGGAGGACACGGAGGACAAGAAAAAATTTCTCTTTTGTCTTCTCCCGTACTCTATGAGAAGCCACTTGCGCGTCTACGCGAAGCGTCTTCTCTGGAGAATCACCAATCCTCAATCCCCGATCCCCTAGTGACAGGACGTGCTGTAGGTTCAGCAATTAGTCAAGGAAAAACACGAGTAATTTCTGAAGTCAGCAAAATTGACCAATTCCAACCTGGGGAAGTTTTGGTAACAGATAGAACTGATCCCGACTGGGAACCAATTATGAAGCGTGCTAGGGCGATTATTACTAATTCTGGAGGACGCACCTGTCACGCCGCAATTATTGCCAGAGAACTAGGTGTACCTGCTATTGTGGGATGTGGGAATGCGACAGAAGTATTAAAAAGTGGTCAAGAAGTAACTGTTTCTTGTGCTGAAGGAGAAGAAGGAAAAGTTTACCCAGGATTACTACCTTTTGATGTGCAAGAAGTTGCTTTGGAAGATTTACCTCGTACCCGCACCCAAATTTTCATGAATGTGGGTAATCCCCAGGAAGCTTTTAGTTTATCTGCAATTCCTAACGATGGAGTTGGTTTGGCGCGGACTGAATTTATTATCGCCAATCACATTCAAACCCATCCCATGGCATTAATTAAATATGACCAACTAGAAGATCAATTTGTCAAAGAAAAAATAGCAGAAATTACTGCGCTTTACGATGATAAACCACAGTATTTTGTTGATAAATTAGCGCAAGGCATTGGCAGAATTGCCGCAGCATTTTATCCTAAACCAGTAATTGTGAGAATGTCAGACTTTAAGAGTAATGAGTATGCAAATCTACTCGGTGGGAGACAATTTGAACCTAAAGAAGAAAACCCCATGCTTGGCTGGCGGGGCGCTGCACGTTATTATGACCAAGGCTATCGCGAAGGTTTTGCTTTAGAGTGTCAGGCGATGAAGCGAGTCCGCGAAGAAATGGGTTTAGTTAACATTATCCCTATGATTCCTTTTTGCCGCACTCCTGATGAAGGACGGTTAGTGTTGGCAGAAATGGCAAAAAATGGTCTACATCAGGGTGAGAATGGTTTGCAAGTTTATGTGATGTGCGAATTGCCTAATAATGTCATAATGGCTGAGGAGTTTGCCGAGGTATTTGATGGATTTTCCATTGGTTCCAATGATTTAACTCAGCTAACACTAGGCATAGACAGAGATTCAGCCTTAGTAGCAGGGTTGTTTGACGAACGCAGTCAGGGAGTAAAGCAAATGGTAAAGATGGCGATCGCTGCGGCGAAAAAACACAATCGCAAAATTGGTATTTGTGGACAAGCACCCAGTGATTATCCGGAATTTGCTCAGTTTTTAGTGGAACAAGGAATTGATTCAATTAGCCTAAATCCTGATTCTGTATTAAAAACCATGCTAGAAGTGGCGAAAGTTGAGGGATAGGGGATCGGAGATAGGGGACAAAGGAGCAGGGAGAAGGGAGTGTGGGGAGTGTGGGGGGAATTATTTAACAAGTCTCTTCCCATCACCAATCACCAATCACAAATCACCAATGACTATTGATCAATGACAAAAAAATGGTTTTGGATAGGCATTGCAGGTATATTTCTTCTATCACTTTTCCTACGATTTTGGGGATTAGGGAGATTTAACACCTTTGTATTTGATGAAGTTTACTATGCTAAATTCGGCAATAACTATCTCACTCACACTCCATTTTTTGATGGTCATCCACCGTTTGGTAAACTGATAATTGCGTTGGGAATGTGGATTAGCGATCGCATTCCTTTTTGGCATGATCCGGTAAATGGTTTAACAGGTACATTACGACCAGCTTGGAGTTATCGTTGGCTTAATGCTCTGTTTGGCTCATTTATTCCCTTAATTATTACAGGAATTGCCTATCAATTAAGTTATAGTCGTAGTTTTGCTTTCCTAGCAGGTTTATTCACCGCTTGTGACGGTATATTTATCGTCGAGTCTCGCTACGCTTTGATCAATATATATATAGTTATCTTTGGGTTATTAGGACAGTTGTTGTTTTTATTAGCCTTAGCAAATCACAGACAACAGCGCAGAGTTTACCTCATACTGGCTGGCGTTGCTTTTGGCGCTTCTGCTGCTACGAAATGGAACGGTCTGTGGTTTTTGTTGGGTGCTTATCTAACCTGGATTTTCGCCTGGGGATGGAAATTTATAGGAAGAATAAGTCAGACAAATATTACCCGAGAAAGCCCTAATTTATGGGAACATGAAAAAAAAACATCTCCATTACAAAACCTGACGCAGCTAAATTTTGTAAGCTTTTTCTTTTATTTAGGAATTATCCCTGCATTAATCTACAGTCTGATTTGGATTCCTCATTTATTAATAAACAGAAAACATAATTTTATTGAAGTTCATAAACAAATTCTACTGTTTCATGAGCGTTTAGGGGGTAATACTCCCACAGTCCACCCTTACTGTGCTGCATGGTATAAATGGCCTTTACTGACTCGACCAATGGCTTATTTATACGAAACAGCAACAAATCTTAAAGAACCCCTTCCTGTAGTGGGACCACCTTTACCTACGGGTACTGGCAAAGTAATTTATGATGTTCATGCAATGGGGAATCCGTTCTTATGGTGGTTTGGTGTCATTGCTCTGTTACTGTTAGTAATAATGTTGGGATGGCAAGCGATAAGTTTTTTAGTCAGGAAAAAGCGTTTTGCGATCGCACCAAGACTTTCTGTTGATACTTGGATTGCTTTATATTTGGTTTTAAATTATGCTGCCAATTTACTACCTTGGGTAGGAGTCAATCGCTGTCTTTTTATCTATCACTACATGACAGCTGTTGTGTTTGCTTTTATGGCGATCGCTTGGTTTGTAGATCAATGTCTTCGCAGTTATTCCAAGGGACTCCGTGCCATTGGCGTCACGATTACGTTTACGATTTTGACAGCTTTTGTTTTCTGGCTACCGCTTTATCTAGCTTTACCTCTCTCACCTCAAGCTTATAAATTGCGGATGTGGTTTCATTCTTGGATTTAGATTGTTGAGAATCTAGCGATCGCCTAACCGAGAAGCGCTACGTGTCTACACACTTACTAAATTAACGTTGATTATAAAAATTCTTTGATCTATAGAAAACATTAAAGCATTTGCAAGAAACATTAGAACATTTCTTATAATAACTCTCTGATCTATAGAAAACATTAAAGCATTTGCAAGAAACATTAGAACATTTCTTATAATAACTCTCTGATCTATAGAAAACATTAAAGCATTTGCAAGAAACATTAGAACGTTTCTTATGAATGAAACAATATTTACATAAATGTGAAAGCGAACGCAAATAACGATTAAATTTATAGCCTCTACAAACCAATTTGTGGGCTTAACACCAAGCGTATTGGATTATATTCACCATTCGCCAGATCCATGCTCTAAGAAGTCGGGAATTTCGTTGTTCACGAATGATTTAGTCTTGTAAACACAGCACGATATACAGGTTCGCCCTTTTTCTGAGTAGCTATTTCCCTTTCTGTAGAGACTGGGAGGGGATTTTCTGCTAACCATTCTCCCGAACCTTGTCTTTGAAAACTAGAATGAGCAGCAAAGCGATCGCACATTTGTGTTGCGACAAATTCTACATCTGATTGTAAAAATACCATTCCCCCTGGAATCAGATAATCTGAGAGTTCTGCAACTAATTCCGGTTGTACTACCCGCCGTTTTGCATGACGATTTTTAAACCAAGGATCAGGAAATTGAATGCTGACACGCTGCAAGCTTCCTGTGGGGAGAGTTGATAAAAGCGATCGCAAAGAATTATTGACGTTACAAAATAAATAGTGCAAATTTTGTAATTCTAACTCATCCCGCACTCTATTCGCTTGATCTACCAAAGGCTCACGAATTTCTAAACCCAAAAAATTCCAACTTGGTTCTATTTGCGCTAATTGTAATAAAAATTGTCCTCTGGCACAGCCAATATCCAAATGCAGTGGTTGATTTGACTGGAAATAGACTTTTTCCCAGTCTAAAGGATTAGCTGGTGCTTGATACTTGTTTGCCAGGGGATTAACGTGCTGACGGACTCGAACGCGTACCAAAAAAAATCTCCTTAATTATTTCTTGCTTGTTGGTAGTTATTAGTTTTTTATAAGATTATTTGTTCTTTTTGTTGGTTTTTGATTTATATCAATATAATGTATTTTAACCATAATAAATTCTTATTTTGACATATTTTTTCCCTTTTTGATAATGCATAATACCAATTCTCTGTGAAGCTGCACACTATTTTTATCCCTCCCAATCTCCCCTTACCAAGAGGAGATGCCGCAGGTGGTGGGGTTCTTTCTATGCGTCTTCATATAGAAATGGTATAAGCTTGAAATAGCCCTAATAATGTAGGCTTTTAGAAATAATTTGCTTTTTTGAGTTAATCCTAATTCTATTTTCCCAATAACAATTTTTAAATATGTACAAATATTAAGTGGGATCATTGCTACGCAAGTCTAGGAGGCAGAGGTTATACTTTATTTTAAAAGGATTTTTAAACGTTGTTTTTAAAATAGTATTTACTTCAATGATTCCCAATTTTCGCTTTGCTATAGTCAGCGACTTACATATTGCTCTTCCTCACACAATCTGGAATCATCCCAGTCGTTTTCATTTGGTGGAAGTCAGTGTTTCAGGGTTTGAAAGTGTATTAGAACATCTAACACAGTTAGATTTAGATTTTATTTTACTTCCTGGAGACTTAACTCAGCACGGTGAACCAGAGAACCATGCTTGGTTAGCACAACGCTTGGCTAAGTTACCTTTTCCTGCCTACGTTGTGCCTGGTAATCACGATGTTCCTGTTTTCAAGGCTAATGAGCAATCAATTGCATTTGCGGATTTCCCCAGTTATTATAGTAAATTTGGTTACACAGATTCCAAACAACCTTACTACACTTGTCAGGTCTTGCCAGGAGTCAGACTAATTGGTCTGAATTCTAATTTGTTCAATGACCAAGAAGAGCAAATAGGACGTTTGGATATTGAACAACTGCGATGGTTAGAAGAAGTTCTAGCTACAACTGGTGATGAATTAGTACTGGTGATGATACACCACAATGTTGTGGAACACTTACCTAATCAATCACGCCACCCTATGGCAAATCGCTATATGTTAGAAAATGCTGGGGAATTATTATCCCTGTTGCAACGCTACGGAGTCAGATTAGTATTTACAGGGCATTTGCATGTTCAGGACGTAGCATACTCTCAGGGTATATATGAAATTACTACTGGTTCTTTAGTCAGCTATCCTCATCCCTACAGAGTATTAGAGTTTCGTCACGATCGCTACGCTAGACAATGGTTGCAGATGTTGTCGTATCGAGTCGAGTCAGTCCCAGATTTCCCGAATTTGCAACACAGTTCGCGTAAATGGATGGGCGATCGCAGCTTTCCCTTTTTAATGAAATTTTTGACCTTACCTCCTTTGAGCCTACCATTAGAGCAAGCTCAAGAATTAGCCCCCACTCTGCGAGACTTTTGGGCTAATGTTGCCAATGGAGACGCATTATTTGACGGTTCCCACTTTCCGCCAGAGGTAGGTCGTTATTTTGAAAAATACGGTGCGATCGCAACTTGTGGCACACCTACACTCATTGATAATCACAGTACTTTGTTGGTGAGTCATTAGTGATTGGTGATTGGTGATTCTCCCTGCTCCCTTGTCCCCCTTGTCCCCCATCACCCATTCTCTAAAGATCGACAAATCCCAAAGACAGAAGTATAACCATGCAAAAACGTCGTGTCACCAACAGGGCCAATTTCGCCAGCACAGAAAAAGCCTGCCAGGGGAATATCGTTGAAGTAACGCTGAAATAGCTGGGAATCAAAATTTGGTTTGCCATATAGCCCTTCGCCTCGCCCCAGACAGGAAAACATTAATGCACCAGCAGCAGCAGGCTGAGATTGTTGTTCTTTTTGATAACGTTCCAGCAGAAATTCCAAGTCCTCCGCCGAAGCTTCAGCGTCTCGTAAGTGGAATTGTAGGCGTTGTCCAGGACGAACGTAATCACCGATTGCGATCGCTCCTCCTGAAGGATCTACCCCCAAAATCTCGCGAATTAAAAAGTCTCCTTGTTGCAAACAAGGCTTAAATGCATCCATTGCTAGACCGACAAACAAGGAATTTTGCGCCAGTGTTCGGTCTTCTTCGCTCAAACTCGCAATTAAATCTCTCAGTATCGAAAGTGGTGCTTGTTCGTCTAACTCTAAAATGATGTTGCGATCGCCTTTTGTAATTTGGTATGGCTGGCCAATAGGTCGGCATCCTTGAGCCACTATTGTTTCTAAAACAATATTGCCACTTAATGCTACCCCAACCGTTCCTTCTTGATACAAACGACCATTACAAAAAAGCGCAATCCGACCACCCATTACGCCACTACTTGCTTGACCTCCAACTTTCATAGAGCCTGGGTACGCATAATCCAACCCCTGTAATAAATCGTTGATCCCAGACGAAAAGGAAGCAGACAGCAAAATGAAATGAGATGTTGGTGAAGATGGTACACCAATCAAATCGATCCAAGGATTTGGTGGTCCATCCAAGTCAGGTAATTGTTCACCAACAACATGAAAAGCTTTGACATCCACTCCAGGCAGATGAGCTAAACTCAGGCTTAAGGCTGGTTCTGCTTCCAATTCTTGGGTGTGTCCAGCCAGACTAGTGCCAATCACACCACCACCACTACAGCCAATCAACACAGGAACTGAAAGTTGTTCTGCTAAAAGAGGTAACAGTCGGGAATATTCACTTGTAAAAGCAGACGAAATGAATACCAGCCCTAAATCCGCAGGTGCTGATAAGGAAGAAGTTGTGCGTTGTACCACATCTGCAACAGCTGCTTCTAAAGAGGGACGGGTTGATTGGGCATTTGCCCACTGCATTTGGTCTGCCATGAATTTTACGCTTTTCTACAATTCGGCTAATAGTTTTTTATTTTTTATCTTGGAAAACATGAAGTTGCATCCCAAAATCAGGTGAATTTAGCTTTTTATTAAATTCTATAAACTAAGAATTGCTATTACTATTACATCTATCTAAAGATAATTGTATAATCTTACAGGTGTATGCTTAGGTAAAATCTTAAAAGAAATAGATTATAAGGCAAGACGTCCTGTTAATTGCTGTACTTTGTTATAAAGTAACAATCGAAAGTACTAAAGTGGTAGCTATATGGCTAGAATAGTGTGGAATAGTGCAAAAAAGCTCTTTCCGTACTTTTTCTATACTGGTATTAATAACACACAGCAAATTAGAACTATGACAGACATCCACAACAGAATCGAACAAGAACTTGAAGAAGCTCGCGCTGTCTGTGATCTTTCAGGTAGCAATTCCGCAGAATGTGCTGCTGCTTGGGATGCAGTCGAAGAATTACAAGCTGAAGCTTCTCACCAAAAGCAATCCAAGCCAAAAACTCCTTTTGAAAAGTACTGTGATGATAACCCCGAAGCAGATGAGTGTCGAATTTATGAGGACTAACAATTAGTTCAGTGAGTTGATCTGAAAATATTGACCAAAAAGTAACAAAGATCTATTGGCTAATATTTTGCACTTTCAGTTTTTTTCGCACAATCTTAATACCTTGCTTGTATCCTAGCTCAAACAATAGGCGTGTACATGCTTAGGTATAACTGATATTTTCTTATTTTCACGGGAAAATACTAAATATTGACAGTTTCTGCGAAGAAAATTGAACAATAATTCCGCCGCGCATCCTTCTTCCATGATTCTCATGGACGGATTTAACGGCGGAATTATTGATTGTTTATACCCGCCTGCGAAAGTCTGCTTAAGCAGACTGTTCTGTTTGATTTATTTGAGTCCTATGAAGACAATTTGTGCTATTAACAAAGGGTTTAAACCCTTTGCGGTATATTGAAAAAATTGGAATGCTCCTGTTAACTATTAGCTGTATATTCTCTAAGTAAAATTATTTATCTTTTGTGGAAATACTATGGAAAAAGAAATTTGGTTTCGCTCTTTTGTCTGGATGGATTACAGACTAGCAGTATTATTTACAGTCATCATTCCTTTGATTTTGCTGATTTGGACATTTGTGCAAAAAGCTGAGGGAATGCAACGCTTGTTAGTTATTTACTGGCGAGTATCTAGTCTTTTGGCTATCACCATTTATTTAATGATTGCTCAATATCCAGTCAGTTTTATCTCTGGATTTTTGGCTCGTATCCTCATACCAATTTCACTGTGGTTTTGGGTAGATCTTAATGATGAAATTGAGTATCAGTCTAGCGGCCCGTTAAAGCTGACTTTTACTTCTTGGCGCTGGGCAACAACTATTTATTGTATTCTAGGTTCACTTGCCTTTATACCTTTCCTGGGTTGTGCTTTTTCGGAAAATATTAGCAATAATCCCAATTGTCATATCTGGTTTGAAGCACCCTTAGTATTCAAAGAATGGTTCCATCCCAAAACTAGTGCTGGCTTTCTCGGCTTTCTTGGTATTATTGGTTTGATATTTTATGTAGGTTATCTGAGCTATTTTGTCTTAATCAAGTTAGGTAAGCAAGGACGTTCGGCTACACAACAGTAATTCGTTTGTATTTGATAATTGCTGGTTGTTGAATCTTGCAAATATAGCTTTTAAATTTACCTATTTCTTTTTAGTGTCTTAGAGGATGTTTGAAAAGTCATGATTGATGTATCAAATATTTTTACCCCACCCTAACCCTCCCCTTGTAAAGGGGAGGGAACCGGATTTCTCTTGTTTCCCCCCTTGCAAAGGAGGGATTAAGGGAGGTAATAATGTAATTAAAATTACAGCCAATCACTTTTCAAACAACTTCTAAAATAGATGAGATTGCTTTCATATATAAATATCAAGATAATTTATCTCCCTATTGGTAGATTTTATTAGGATGAAAATAAAATTAATAACTATCAAATTTTCCTTTGTTTAGAACATATTTTCTTTGCAAAATAGAATCTTCTTTTTAATTAATTACTCTAACTATAGAATTATTTTTTGTAATACAAAATATGTTTTCTAGGCAACAAACTACTCTATTAGAAAGAGGTTTACAGAATTTTTAATTTGTAAATTAGACACAGAATCAAGGGTGAATTACAAACTCTTTAGATTCTTTAAAACTGCATTTTTTGACAAGAATAAAAACAAAGAAAAACGGAGAATTATTATGTCAGATACAAGCAAACGTGGATTTGCATCCATGGATGAAGATAAGCAGCGTGAAATTGCTAGTAAAGGCGGAAAAGCTGCTCACGAAAAAGGAACTGCACACGAATTTACATCAGAAGAGGCTAGAGAAGCTGGTCGTAAAGGTGGAGAAACTACAAGCCAAGACCGAGAATTTATGGCAGAGATTGGTCGAGAAGGTGGTAAGCACTCCCACAGAAGCGATCGCAATGAAAATAATGATAACGAACAAGAACAAGCAAAAGGTACTCAAGGTGGTACCCATGAACAACATGTAAAAGCTGGAAAGCAAAGCCACAAGAACAAATAAAGCCGACTAACTATCTGAGTGGGTTTTAATTTGTAGAGACGCAAAATTTCGCGTCTCTATAATTTTATGTTTTTTTAAGTTTATTTACGTTTAAATAAGAGCGATCGCAACTTTTTCATACAATTGCCACCACGCTTTTATGCTGATTTGTTAGCCTGATTTAAAGTAAACTCAAACTTTGCTGACTTCAGTAAATATTTTTCTGTACC
Source organism: Pelatocladus sp. (assembly GCF_059505505.1). NCBI lineage: Bacteria > Bacillati > Cyanobacteriota > Cyanophyceae > Nostocales > Hapalosiphonaceae > Pelatocladus > Pelatocladus sp. The sequence goes on from NZ_JCACKS010000246.1 coordinate 17,688, forward strand.
TTAACATGCGTTTGTTCAGTAAGCGGCTTGCATATATTCTTCTTGGCTTGTTCCTCAGTTTTACTCTGAGTGGAGTATTCATAACTAATAACTTCAGTTATGCTGTCACACCAGCCCCTGAAACTTCTCTAACACAAGGGGTGCGTAAAACTGTTCTGGATAATGGCTTAACAGTGCTGACAAAGGAAGTTCATACTGCACCTGTAGTCAGTGTGCAAGTTTGGTATAAAGTTGGTTCACGCAACGAAAAAGCAGGGGAAAATGGCATTTCCCATCAATTAGAACATTTAATGTTCAAAGGTACTAAAGACCGTCCAGTGCAGTTTGGTCGATTATTTAGTGCTTTGGGTAGTCAGTTTAACGCTTTTACCACTTACGATGAAACCGCTTATTTTGGTACGGTAGAGCAGGACAAACTAGAAGCACTGCTGACTCTAGAAGCCGATCGCATGGAAAACTCTTTAATAGGAGCCGAACAATTAAACAGTGAAAAGCGTGTGGTAATTTCTGAGTTACAAGGATACGAAAATTCTCCTGGTTATCGCCTCAACCGCGCTGTCATGCGATCTGCATTTGCGAACCGTCCCTATGGCTTACCTGTAGGAGGGACAAAAGCCGATGTCGAGAAATTTACAGTTGAGCAAGTGCAAAATTATTACCATAATTATTACAGCCCTGACAACGCAACTTTGGTAATTACAGGTGATTTTGCTACCGAACCAACTTTAAAAGTTATACAAAAAACTTTTGGTAAGTTACCGAAAACAAGAAATGAGAACACCGGGACAAGGAGACGCAAAGACGCGGTGACTCAAGAAAAACTCCCCCTGTCTTCTTCTGATACTAAAAAATCTCCTATTGTCTTAAAACAACCAGGAAGTGCAGCACTTTTGCAAGTTGTTTATCCATTACCAAATGTTCATCATCCAGATGTAGCTGCAATTGATGTTATGGATGCAGTTATCACAGGTGGACGTAGTTCTCAGCTTTATCAAGCTTTAGTAGAATCTGGTCTAGCTAGTTCAATTAGTGCTAGTCCGGTAGAATTAATTGAACCAGGTTGGTACGATATTAGTGTGACAGCTGCTCCTGGTCAGGAATTATCAAAAATTAACCAGGTATTGCAAACTTCTCTGACCAAAATACAACAACAACCAGTCACGACAGCAGAGTTAAATCGAGCTAAAACACTGCTAAAGACTTCTTTTATACTTAATAACCAGGATATTACCAGTCAAGCCAATTTACTTGGACTTTACCAAACTGTCGCTGGAGATTATCGCTACGTAGAACGGTATTTGCAGGCGATCGCCAAAGTTACACCACTAGATGTGCAGCGAGTTGCGAAAACTTACCTCAATCCTGGTAAACAAACTATTGGCTTTTTTGAACCCACCCAACCAGACGGTAAATCAGGGACTTCTAATAGCGGTTCTGGTCGGACGGTGGAAAACTTCAGTCCTGGGAAACCTGTAGATCCAGCAGAACTGGCTAAATATCTACCTCCAGCGACATCAACCACGACTTCTCAAAATCAACCTCTACCAGAGGAATTTACTCTTAAGAATGGCTTACGAGTTTTGTTGTTGCGCGATCGCAGTGTCCCCACCGTCAATTTGAGTGGAAATATTGATGGAGGTAGTGAGTTTGATACTAATTCTCAAGCTGGACTCGCAAATCTTGTTGCAGCTAATTTAATGAATGGGACACAGACACAAAATGCTCTTAGCATTGCTCAAAAGTTAGAAGACCGAGGAGTTGGCTTAAACTTTAATGCTAGCCGTGAGGGAGTCAGTATAAATGGGAATGGACTGTCTGCGAATCTACCGATTATGATTCAAACCTTGGCAGATGTTGTTCAAAATGCTACCTTCCCCAGTGATCAGTTGGAATTGAGTCGAGATAGAGCGTTGACAAGTCTGAAAATCCAGTTAGATGATCCTCGTGGACTGGGACGACGGGTATTCCAGCAAGCAATTTATCCAGAAAACCATCCTTTTTATAGTTTTCCCACAGAGAAAAGCTTAAAGAGTATTTCTCGTCAAGACTTGGTGAAGTTTTATAAGGAACACTACCGACCAGATGCTACAACGATCGCTTTGGTTGGAGATTTTGACCCAGCTAGGGTCAAAGCTTTGCTGAATAAAGCTTTCAGTAAATGGCAAGCTCAGGGTAAACCAGTCAACATTAGTCTACCACCAGTATCGTTACCAAAATCTACAAAACGCGTCAACCCAGTGATTCCTGGTAAGGCGGAAGCTGTGACTTATCTTGGTTATAACGGTATTTCCCGTAAAGATCCTCGTTTTTATCCTGCTTTGGTACTCAATCAAATTTTAGGTGGCGATACTTTATCTAGCCGCTTGGGTACAGAAGTACGCGATCGCCAAGGTTTAACCTATGGTATTTACAGCGCTTTTGCTGCTGGTAGTCAGCCAGGGCCATTTTTAATTCAAATGCAGACCGCTCCTAATGATACCCAAAAGGCGATCGCCAGCACCATCGCTTTACTTAAGCAGGTGCGAGAACAGGGTATAACTGAAGCGGAATTAAACACAGCAAAACGCTCAATTACCAACAGTTACCCTGTAGATTTAGCAAATCCCAGTGACGTAGCGGATTTAATTTTGAAAAATTCCGTCTATGGACTATCTTTAGCAGAAATCAAAGAATTTCCTCAGCAAATTGACGCAGTGAATATGGCTCAAGTAAAGCAGGTAATTAAAGATTTGATTCATCCAGAGAATCTTGTAATTGTGACTGCTGGACCAGGGGGAGATCAATAGTACGACAAGGGAAGGGGGACAAGGAGGACACAAACATTAAAACCCACTTAAAGCAAGTGGGTTTTAACTATTAGCCTGCGCTTGAGTCGCGGGCGGGATTTTTAAGTTAAAAAATATGCGGATGGCGAGACTCGAACTCGCAAGGCAAAGCCACACGCCCCTCAAACGTGCGCGTATACCAATTCCGCCACATCCGCAAGGTTGCACTAATGACTAAATATAGCACAACAAAATCACTATAGTGGAGTCATAATTAAATTTTTCACAAATTCAAGACTCTGTATGTACAAGATTTTGACTCTTGACCCATTAGACTGGCAGAAAATAGCATTTTAGGGGAGAGTACTCATGGGACAAAGCCTTTCTCTAGGGTGGAAACGCTCTACGGGAGCTTTTTGCAGGTACAGTGAACAGTTATCAGGCTTATGCTCAGAGGCTTAAACTCAATAAATGAAACAAATAACAGATAACTGATAATTGATAACTGTTAACTCCTGTCATAATTTTAAATCAGGCGAAAGCGTTGTTTTAAACTAGCTGGGAGAAAATGTCAACCAAGGGCTGAATTGTCAACACCTATCCATTACACTTGGTGACTTCTTTAGTCAATTTACTTAACTTATATCGACACTAAAAGATGAAGTTTGACAAAATATTAATTGCTAATCGGGGAGAAATCGCGCTTCGCATTCTCCGGGCCTGTGAAGAAATGGGAATAGCAACTGTGGCGGTACACTCTACTGTTGATCGCAATGCACTCCATGTCCAACTAGCGGATGAAGCTGTTTGCATTGGCGAAGCTGCTAGCAGTAAAAGTTATCTAAATATTCCTAATATTATTGCCGCAGCCTTGACACGCAATGCTACTGCTATTCATCCTGGTTATGGTTTTTTGGCAGAAAATGCTCGGTTTGCAGAAATTTGTGCAGATCACCATATTGCTTTTATTGGCCCTTCTCCAGAAGCAATTCGGTTGATGGGAGATAAATCCACAGCCAAAGAAACCATGCAAAAAGCAGGAGTACCAACAGTACCAGGTAGCGATGGTTTGTTAGAGTCAGACAAAGAAGGATTGGCGATCGCTCAAAAAATGGGCTACCCCGTAATGATTAAAGCCACTGCTGGTGGTGGTGGACGGGGTATGCGTCTAGTACGCTCAGAAAGCGAATTTATCAAGTCTTTTCAAGCAGCCCAAGGCGAAGCAGGAGCCGCTTTTGGTAACTCTGGGGTTTATTTAGAAAAATTTATTGAACGTCCGCGCCACATTGAATTTCAAATTTTGGCGGATAATTACGGAAACGTGATCCATTTAGGTGAACGGGATTGCTCTATTCAACGTCGTAATCAAAAATTACTGGAAGAAGCCCCTAGTCCAGCTCTTGACCCAGAACTACGGGAAAAAATGGGGCAAGCAGCTGTAAAAGCAGCTCAATTTATCAATTATACTGGCGCCGGAACTATCGAATTTCTCTTAGATAGATCTGGTGATTTTTATTTTATGGAAATGAATACCCGCATTCAAGTTGAACATCCTGTTACAGAAATGATTACAGGGGTAGACTTGGTTGTTGAACAGATCCGTGTCGCTCAAGGGGAAAGACTAAAACTTACCCAAGATCAAGTGGTTTTACGAGGTCATGCGATCGAATGTCGGATCAACGCCGAAGATCCCGACCACGATTTTCGTCCTGCTCCTGGTAGAATCAGTGGCTATCTCCCACCCGGAGGCCCTGGTGTCCGCATAGATTCTCACGTCTACACCGACTATCAAATTCCCCCTTATTATGACTCTTTGATCGGTAAACTAATTGTCTGGGGACAAGACCGTCCTACAGCTATCAACCGCATGAAACGAGCGCTGCAAGAGTGTGCAATCACAGGACTACCAACTACAATCAGTTTTCATCAAAAAATTATGGAAAACCCACAATTTTTACAGGGTAACGTTTACACCAGTTTTATACAAGACATGCAAGGCTAGAGGGTGATTCAGTTATCAGTTATCAGTTATCAAATTCTATTATTTACTGTTAACTGTTAACTGATTTATAACCAGCAACATCTATCTAGACATCATAATCAGTAGTCCTTGCTGACCAAGAAGAATTTCTCTAACAAAACTAAAAATACCAACCCAAATAATCGGTGTAATATCCACCCCACCAATGGGTGGAACTAACTTCCGCATTGGTATCAAAAATGGCTCTGTTGGCCAAGCTACTAAGTTAAAAGGCAAGCGATTTAGATCTACTTGGGGATACCAAGTTAGAACTATACGAAAAATAAATAAAAGTGTCATCAATCCCAGTCCTAGACCGAGAATCCAAGCTGTAAGGTTAATACCAGTCATGGTACGAGTTTCTCACTCTCTGCAATAAACAAAAAAAAAACAGGCGGAACTTATCAATTTTGAAACTTTGTTAAGCCTAACCATTATTATTTTAGCTAAATGATGTCTTGTAAATGGGTGTGGGGTGTAGAGGTGTTAAACCCTTACACTCCCATACCTATTTACAAACTAGTCTATGTCCCAATACAGTTCAGTTAAGCCCTTGGACAAATAAGAGCAAAACTGGGCAACCTTATATATTTTGCCCACATTTAATATCTAGGAGTGGAGGTGGCAGCAAGGGGATTTTGTAGTTTGGAATACAATTCATTCTCTAATCAAACCCCCTTGCTGCAAGGTTGCCCAGTTTTGCATACTGAAGAGTGAAACCCCACAATCTTTTGTACCAGACGCGTAGCAAGACCCCACAGGGTAATTTCGCGTCTGGTACACACCAATTTTCTGTACTAAAAATCCTTAACTAAACCGTATTGGTCTATGTCCTATCAACCCAAGGGTGTAATAGACTATTAAAATTAAGGTAAAGTCTGTAGAAAAAGGTTGAAAAGTATGACGCCTTCTTTAGCAAATTTTCTTTGGAGCCTGCTTTGGGGTAGTGTAATTGTCGTTGTCCCTATTACAGTGGGATTGGTTTTTATTAGCCAAAAAGATAAAATCCAACGTTCTTAATAATTACCTACGGGATTTAGTTTGACTTTCAAAACCAGTAGCTTTTTAGCTTTGGGTAGTTTGTAGAGACGCGACTGGCAAAGCGTACGGTTGTAAATAGCACGGCGCAGCCTTTAATGTCGCGTCTCTACAATATATTTAGTGACTTGTTAAAGTAGAGATTTAAATACCAACTCGCTAACATAGATTTGATATTAGGAAAAAAACAATGGTAACTTTTTGGCTGAACTCAGCCAGTGTTCTGGCTCAAGTCAATTTTGGGGCGAACTCAGCCAGTCTTCTAGGAATTTTCCTGGCGATCGCTGGAGCTGCTTTGTACTTTCTCCGCACAGTGCGTCCAGAACTCTCGCGAGATCAAGATATCTTTTTTGCTGCTGTGGGCTTGCTCTGCGGCTTTATTCTTATTTTCCAAGGATGGCGTCTAGACCCGATTCTACAATTTGGTCAGCTACTTTTGGTAGGCTCAACAGTATTTTTTGCGGTGGAAAGTATTCGGCTACGGGGTATTGCAACTCAGCAAGCAAAACGTAACACTCCTATTGTGGATGATGAGCGAGAAGTTAGTAGTCGATATCAGTATCGGAAAAAATCTCCCTACAAAGCTGAGGTGGACGCAGAATTAGATTCCCTACCTTACGATGAAGAGTATGAAGATGAACGTCCACGTCCCCGAATATCAAGTAGCAGAGAGAACCGCTCATCACGTGGTGATTACGGTGATTATTATGAAGATGAACCCCGTCGTTTAGAACGTCGCAGTAATAGTGAGAGATCGGAACCCAGCGACAGAACAAACCGTCGGCGTAGTAGTTCGCGTCCAACTAGTCGTACTAGCGATCGCCTAGACGACGATTGGGGTAATACTACTTCTAAAACAGATGATGATTGGGATACCCCGACAACTAGAGAAAGAAGACCTTCTCGACGGGAAACTAATGGTTCTTTCAGACCTGAAAACCGTGGTGATGATGTTACAGATAGCACACAAAAACCACTCAGAAGACGGCGTCCGCGCAATAACGCAGAATCTCGACCTGAGCGTCAAGATGATGATGTCATCTCTACTGATTATGTAGAATACAAGCCGATGAATCGTTCAGAAAACGAATCAGATAATTCAGTGGATTTCGATGATGTTTAATTGGCACTCTCCTCTTATAAACTAAGGTGGAGGTTGCAAAAAAGATCACGAAAAATAGTTAAGGTGAAAAAAATTACACCTGGATTTTGGCTCCAACGAAATTGTGTTTGGAGTCTGATTTTTGGTTTAACAGGTTTGCTTGTAGCCTGTACTCCTGACAATATTCCCATTGGCTCGACCTCTCTCAACAGTCGCTACACTGAAGAGCAACCGAGCTTGAGTGGAAATGGCCGTATTTTAGCCTTTGTATCAACCCGTAATGGCACTCATCAGATCTTGCTGTATGACTTACAGCAGCAAAGTTTTTTACGTACATCGCGCTTAAATCGACCAGGGACAATAGTTGAAAGTCCTAGTCTCAGCTATAACGGACGCTACATAGCCTACATAACCAGTGACCAGGGTAGGCCTGTTGTGGCACTTTATGATCGCGCTACGCAACAGTCGCAAATCCTCACCCCCACATACAGGGGTTGGGTAAGAAATCCCAATATTAGCCCGGATGGACGCTATGTAGTTTTTGAAACAGCTAGCCGTGGTCAGTGGGACGTGGAAGTACTAGACCGAGGGCCAGAAATTGAGTTAGATATTCCTAATGGTGCGGCTGTGGCTCCTCTACCTTAGAGGATAATGGAGGGACAAAACAATTCAAAATTCACACATTGACAAGGGAGCAGGGACAAAGGAGCAGGCAGAGGCGGAGAATAACCAATGACCAATGACCAATGACCAATGACCAAACACTATATATTTATTCCTATAGTTACATTAACAACTTTATTAACTGGCTGTGTTGGCTATCCCCGTCTTTTGAGTTACCCTTTCGATCCTGGGGGTAGGAGTCTCAATAGTCCTGCTTCGGAATTAACTCCGCAAATTTCTGGAAGATATATTGTCTATACTTCTGACCGACGGGGTAGCCAAGATGTATATATGTTTGATACACTTGCTCGCAATTTGATTGATATACCTGGTTTAAATGCTTTTGATGCGATCGCCTCTCATCCCAGTATTTCTGATGATGGTCGTAGTATAGTTTTTGCTGCTTCTCGTCAAGGTCGAACAGCCATCTTTTTATATGACAGAGAAACAAGACAATCACGCAATTTGACTGCTAACTTGCAAGCAGAAGTCCGCAATCCGACAATCAGTGCCGATGGTACTAGAATTGCCTTTGAATATAGTAATAATGGACAGTGGGATATTTTAGTCTATAACCGTTCTGGACAGCCTTTAAATATACCCCAAGATCCACGCTAGGGAAGGGATTGGGGAGAGACAAGGAAGACAAGGGGAATTATTTACCATATTATTCTTCCCACAATCCCCTTTCCCCTTTCCGCTTTCCCCGATCCTTATTCCTTATTCTCTTCTTCCTGTATCGCCTCAATCAGCGATCGCACTTGTTGAGTCCCTTGGGAAGGTTCAAATGAAAGGGGAAATTTACCCTTAGCAAGCATCCGCAAACCCAGGGGTGCAATACCAAGCAATCCTCTCAAATCCCGAAAATAGTTACCGACTACTTGTAAACTAAACTTTCTTTCGTCAATCCAACCACCTGCTTTGACTAACTCTACTAACACTTTGCGATGGCGAATTGAACGACTGTCGCTTTTTTGTTTGTGGGTGAGAATTTCTTGTTTAATTTTGGTGATTTGATCTAAGGGAGCAACATCCATAGGACATACGCTGTTGCAGTAAAAGCAACGAGTACAACCCCAAACACCTTGGGTATCTTCGTTATATTTTTCTAAGCGGTTTTCTGTTTCAGTATCACGGTTATCGGCTACCATTCGGTAAGCTTTGGCAAGAGCATGAGGGCCAACGAATTTTGAATTGACTTCAAAAGCATTGCATTCAGAAAAGCAAGCTCCACACATAATACAATTGCCAGTTTGATCAAGGCGCGATCGCTCTTCTGGTGTTTGTAAGAACTCTCTTTCTGGTACTTGTCTGCTAGCTGTACTCACATAAGGTGCGATCGCCTCTAGGTTATTCCAAAAATCGTTCATATCCACTACTAAATCTTTAATTACAGGCATATTACCGAGTGGAGCGATCGTAATTTCCGGAATAGCATTTCCCTTACTTGTGTGTGCTGCTAACTCTTGCAATCTAGAAATTTCACTGCCAACATTTTCTTTACAAGCAAGAGCAGAACGTCCGTTGATTCGCATAGCGCAGCTACCACAAATTGTATTGCGACAATTTTTGCGAAATGCTAAAGTTCCGTCTTGTTCCCACTTAATTTTATTGAGGCAATCAAGGATTGTATTACTTGGTTCTACCTGTAAAGAGTAAGTTTGTACGTTAGCAGAAGAATTATGTTGCTGTCGAATTACCTTAAAAATTACTTCCATATCTTACCAACCTAAATCCTGAAATTATCACATTTACATAGGAAAGAGACTTTTACAGAAGTCAAAAAAGGGTATGGACTACACCAATTTGTGTCTACAGCAGTAAACAGTAGAAAGCAAAAGGGGGGTAAGAATGAATCAATCAAATCCCTTTACTATTTAATCTTGAGCCTTTTACCTTATAATTCTTAACTTTTACCCCTAACGAAACGAGGTTGATCCAACAAGCTATGCTCTAACTAGTCCTATTTTAAAGCTAGCTGTTAATATGCTGATCATTAAATTGTTACTCATTATATAGTTCCAGAATAAGCATAAAAATTCTAGTTGTAGAAGCTCAATATGGGATTATAGACACTTTTGTCAACTGCTACACCCCATTACCTATAGAATATAACTTTATATTGACGTTAACAGAAGTCAATCAAACTCTTACGAAAGCAACTTTTGCAAGATTTGGTAAAGGCGAAGACTAAAAGGTTCAAGGAATTTTATTTTCCTTTACCCTTTTACCGCATTTCTACAAGAAGTCAAATAAACAGCTGTACAAATTCCTCCTTTCGTCGCAAAGTGCTGTTTTTTGGTTATCTAGAATTGTTATAGCTGCTGATGAACATGGTGAGATAATTAATAAGCAGCATAGTACTCTGAAAAATTTTATCTAGTCTCAATCAACAAACTCGATCATCTAACTCTCTGGTCAAAACTCCTTGTCTATATTAGATGAATTTTTATAAAATCCATACATCAATACTCACAACGGCAATAAAGCGGGAGGAAAATCCTCACCGCTTTTTGCCTTCCCAAGATAAAGGATATAAGATTTAAAGTCTAGCAATAAGTTTAATTCAAACTTAAACAATTATTTTGCTATTATGATCGCATGTTAGTATTTAATATAAAATTACGAAGTAACAAAACCAGTCCAAATAGCCGATCAAGTGCGGCTGATGCTGCTTTGTTTATTCGTGATGGCCAGAGATGAAATTGATTCGTCTCCATTGGCAGGATAAAAGAGTGTATGCTCAACAACCTTATGACAATACTATGCTGTTCTAAGCTTGAGGTAAGCATAAGGAAATTCTTGCTAATTCTTGAGTCTACGGCTGATTAAGTAGTGGAACTCGACTCGTTTGTAAAGATGGCTTAAAATTACACCGTCGCCATAGCATCAGCAAAGAAAATATTTCGTTTTCGATGGCAAATGATGGTTAAATGTGCCGTAAAATTACCCAAATAAATACCTCCAACAACTGGGACTCTAATAAATTATGGGCAACCATAAAATATGATCTTGGCTGATTAGAAGTAGGAGTTTGACATTTTTCTGGGTTTGTCAGCAACTTTAGTGGAAATCACCAAAAGTCAAATGCTGAAACAGAGAACTACACCTTTGAATAGTTTGGAGAGAGTAAGGAAATTTTGAGCGTAATGACTGAAACTGCAACCGCACCATTAACCGGAAAAGCACTGCTTGCAAAAGTCAAAGAGCTTTCCAATCTACCACGTCGAGAAAGAGCAAAACAGTGTGGCTATTATACTGTTACGAAAAATAATCAGGTTCGTGTAAATCTGACTGATTTTTATGATGCTTTGCTATCCGCTAGAGGAATTCCCTTAAGCCCAGAAGCACCAAAAGATGGTCGTGGTCGTGAACCGACTTATCGAGTTAGTGTTCATCAAAATGGTCAAATTGTCATCGGTGCAACATACACTAAAGCAATGGGTTTAAAGCCAGGTGATGAATTTGAAATTAAGCTAGGATACAAGCACATTCACCTCATTCAAGTAGATAGTGACAAAAAAGAACTCGAATCAGATGAAGACATTGATATAGAGGAAGATGAGATTGAAGAAGAAGAGTAAATTTTCCTAATGGTAGGGATAAAGTGAAGAGTGAAGACTGAATAAGTTTTCCCCTTGGCAAGTCATAAGGAAGCATCCCAAATGTTCAAAAAAACCGCCTGCGATTGAAATCGCTAAAGTCTACTTAAGCAGACTGTTTGATTTATTTGAGTCTTAGTCGTATTCATACGACTTGTGCTATTAGCTAAGGGTTTAAACCCAAGCGCGGGACATTGAAAAATGAAAAAATTGGGATGCTTCCAGCAATAAAAAGTTTGGTAGCGTTTAAATATTTTTTAGATAAAAAATCAACGATTAGACCTCTTGCAGAAGTTACCAAATTTGATAGAAGCTTAATTAAATAGAGAGAAAAGCAAAAAAGCAAGTAGTATTAAGGGGTAAACAAAAGGCGATCGCATCGCTACTCCTAGTTACAAATTGCTCAAAATCGTGAAAGCTTTCTCTCCACAAGTGATAAATTTAGGATTGCGAGAAGTCTGTCGTGTTTTTTTATCCAATTTTGATAGCCTCCTTAAAGTCATCACTCTATAATTTGCAATCATTTTTGGAAAATGCACCAAGCTTGATTGTAGTGATGGCTTTTTTTATTGCTTGGGGTGGATGTTGGTTCCCGATCGCAGCTTTGTTATCTGTGTTCCTCAATTGGAAACCCAACCAACCCTTAAAATCAGAGCAGAAGTTACCTTTATTATTGTCACTTTATTTATTCATACCTTTTGTTTTTTGGCTGATCACTTGGCTGACGAAAACATCTGTCTCAGATTACGGCTTTGTTCTTAACATTTCTATCCTAAATTCCGTTGCCCTGGGTTTTAGTTTAGGTATATTGAGTTTAGCAGTGGTTTTTGCATGTCAATTTTGGCTAGGATGGTGTAATTTTGAATACACTAATATCAAGCAACTTCCATCTATTTTGCTACCTATTTTCTTGATAGCTTTATTTGTAGGTGGTATTGAAGAATTAGTTTTTCGGGGATTTTTATTTACAGAATTAGAGCAAAATTATCCAATTTGGCTTGCAGTAATCATCTCTAGCTTGATATTTGCTGTATTGCATTTAGTTTGGGAACAACAGGAAACAAAACCTCAACTTCCCGGACTATGGCTGATGGGGATGGTGTTGGTGTTGGCGCGGTTTGCTGATCGCGGTAAATTGGGTTTAGCTTGGGGATTACACGCTGCTTGGATATGGGCGATCGCCTGTATAGATACAGCCCAACTTATCAATTACACCGACAAAATCTCAGAATGGGTGACAGGTAAAAACAAAAAACCCCTAGCAGGATTAGCAGGGATAGTGTGTTTACTGCTAACTGGGGTAATTCTCTGGTTTGGTTATCACCTGAATTTTATCTGACTTATTGCTTTTCTTCAGCACGACGCACGAATGGTAACAAATCTTCTAAGATAGTTTCATGGTAATGCTCTTGTGGATAATGTCCAACATTATTTAATTTTACTAATTCTCCATTGGGTACAGATTTAGCAAATTTTTCTGCCATATCAATTTTCAACCACGGATCAATCATTCCCCATTGAATTAATATTGGTTGTTGCCAATCTTTAAAACCAGTTTCGATTTCGGACATGGCTTTTGTGAGTTGCAAATTGCGAATTGTTGCCAGAAGAGCGCGTCCAGCAGCAGACGTTTTCAAAAATGGTTTACGGTAAACATCTAAATCTTTGTCTGTAATAACGTAACGACTACCACCTTCTAATGTTCTGTCTACTAAAAGAGGGTCTTGAGTCATCATGTCACCTGCAAAAGGTAGACCCATTTGTTGAATCTTCCAAGGTAATTTGGCAGTGCTAGAAATTGGTGTATTGAGTATAGCTATATTGGCGATGTGTTCTGGATGACGCAAGGCATATTGCAGCCCCACAGAACCTAAAAAACCTTGGACAACTAAAGAAAAATGTTCTAATTCTAAAGCTTTAATCAATCCTTCTAATGCTGTAATAAATACATCGGGAGTGTAAGCAAAATCTCTTTTTTCGGGTTTAGCAGAAAAGCCAAAACCAATCCAATCGGGTGCGATCGCTTTTGTTCCTTGTTGTGCTAATGCGGGTAAAATGTTACGCCAGCTATAGCTTTGAGAAACTAAACCATGTAGCAATACAACAGGTAATAAATCAGTTCTACCAATTGGTTCTGCTAGTCTGTAAAACCATTCTCGTGAATCTACGGTAATTTTATGTTCTGTTAAAGACATTTTTATTAAAAATGCAAGAGCGTAATTCAAGGACTAAAGTCCTTACTACAAACCTATGTTTTTTTCTAATTAGAAATTATCATCTCACGAATCGCGTCAGCTGTTGCGGGTGCTAGTAAGATACCGTTGCGATAATGTCCGGTGGCAAGCAGGACGTTACTAAAGCCTGATAGTTTTTCTATGATCGGGGCGGGGTGTCCTTCGGGTCGGGGACGTAAACCCGACCAAGTGCGGATAGTGGTGGCTTTTGCTAAATCTCGACAGAAGGCGATCGCTTGTTGTTTGACAGACTCAAGCAATTCTGTGTTGGGTGGTATCTCATGACTACCGTTTGTGGGAAACTCAACCGTTGCGCCTACCCAGTAATCTCCATCACCAACAGGAACAATATGCACATCATTACCAGTGATAACTGGCTGAAAATCGGGATTACCCAAACTATGTCCTAATCTCAGTTGCAAAGCTTGCCCTAATACAGGACGAATGTCAACCATCTGGTTTAATTGTGCTGATAATGCTGATGAACCAAGTCCAGCAGCAACTACAAACCAATCTGCTGTGAAATTTCCTTCTGTTGTCTCGACTTGCTGACAAATATCCCTTTGCTGAGATGGTGGAGTTATGCCTAAAACATTCACACCAAATTTAAAGGTAACACCATTCTTTTGAGCAGCTGCAACTAAAGCCAATGTTAGGGCTGTGGGATCTATTTGACGATCTTGAGGAGAATAAACAGCGCCAATGAGATTTTTATCTTCTATCTGCGGACAGATATTTTGTAATTTAGCAGTATCCCAAATTTCTAGCTGATAACCTTGAGTGTGGCGAATTTCAGTTAGTTTTTGCCATTGTGAGATTTCTTCATCTGCTACAGAAGAATCTGCATTTCTCGTCAACAGCATAAGAATTCCTTGGCGGTTAAAAAGAATCTTGTGATTTGTCAGTTCCTCTAATTCTGGAATCAGGCTTTCGTAGCGTTGAATGCTAGTCTGACGCATCCGCCAAGCTTTTCCTTTGACTTTGTGACTGATGATGCCCATTAAAACACCCAAAGCTGCTCCTGTGGAAGCTTGGGCGGGTGGTTGTTTGTCTATGACTGTGATCTTTAATTGCTTGACTAGACTCAGTTCATAGGCGATCGCAGATCCAACTGCACCACAACCAATAATAATTACATTCATGATTTTCTAAGAAGGGATTGGGGATCGGGGATATGGAGCAATAATGAGGACTGGGAATAGAGAATTAAGGATTAGGAACTAAGCAATATTCTTCCCAATCCCATATCCTTAATCCCCGATCACCTATCCATTAACCAGCTTCTGCTGACGTGCTTGCTTCTGGAAGCAAATCAAGGAATTTGTCAACATCTACAAATGCAGCTTTGGTGTTACTCAAAGCTTTCAAGGAATTAGCAGATTCAGTAGCTTGATCGATTTGAACCAGATGGTTAAACAAATCTCTAGCTGCTTGACGTGCTTTCGGTTGATCTTGAGGCAAAAGGTTAGGAATGATGTAAGTCATGTTTAGCCTTGCTTCTGCCATTGGGCCATGGATAAAATTACCAACGTTTACCCAATTGTTATTTTGGATCAGCCCTTTGAGTTCGTCAGAGCGATCGCGCACAGTTTCGATTTTAGGCAGGTATCCCTGAATTTTCTCAATCTGTGTGGGGGTATAGGTTGGAGGTGCTGTGGCTACAGTCGGGCCACCACAGCTGATCAGAAATGTTGCTAAAAGAACTAGGACTAGTGACAAGAGTGAGCGTTGACGCGCCATAAACTAAACTTATGTATTACCGATTAACAGTGTCACTCTAGTAGTTTCAGTTTGACAATGTCAACTGCTTAAAAAGCAATCTTACTGCGTGTGCAGCTACTCTCATCCTTACTAATTTGATGGGACGACCTGATGCTTTTTCATTTTAGATCGGAGCGCGTAACATCTTATTCTGATTGACAAGGGATTTTGATGAAATTATTTTTTATCTTAAAACCTTGAGTATAATTACTTAAATAACTATGCTATCTCAAACTGAAATCTATATAAACTATATAAACATGTCACGAAGATGTAATTTGGAATTTGCCAAAAATATAAGGATATTGATAAGCTGAAATTCAAATTTCAAGAGCCTTCTGGCGGTTTTGATTTTGTCGCATCGTCCATTAACAAACAGAATTTGGAGGTGGGTGTTTCCGTGAATGCAGCAGAAATGGGAACTAACTTAGAATTCGCCAGCAAGATTGCAACAGTTGTTAATTTATTTAAATTTGAGTTTCCCGATGCTAGATCTGATCTTAAGCCGTGGACAAATGATCCACAAACCAGAGAGTTAATTGATCCAGATTCCATAGATATTGGCTTTCACTTTCCTGGAGTCAGCAAATCATGGCGTAGCCGCAGTATCTTGATTCAAATCCGTTTTTATCAAGATCCCGTAAATAGTGTACGTCGGGCAATTGGTGTGGAAGCAGCAGGATTTAGCCACTTGGGTGAACAGTGGCGAATGTCAACGGTAGAAAATTGGAATTTTGTTGGTGCAACTCAGCCTTCTGAAGAAGTATGTGAAAAGCTGAAGCATTTTTGCAGGCAGGTTTTAGAGTTGTTTAACAAACAAAGTGATGTCTAAATCCTTCTGTTGTAAATGATATTGCAAAAGCTTAAGCTAGCTCTGCCTAGCGTATCGTCCCATTAACTCGACAGCTTCGAGAACATGACCTTCTATCGCTGCTAGGACATCTGCTTTGCTAGCTCCGGGTGACAAATCTAACATTTGATCCAGCGCATAGAGTTTGAAGAAGTAACGATGAGTGCCACTAGGTGGACAAGGGCCGCCAAATCCCAATTGACCAAAATCATTTTTCCCTTGCATACCACCGTCAGGTAATGTGGGATGATTGACAACACCTTCAGATAAATACTCAATATCAGCTGGTAAATTATAAATAATCCAATGGGTAAAGGTTTCCTTCGGTGCATCAGGGTCTTCAACAATTAGAGCATAACTGACAGTAGCATTTGGTGGACTATCCCAACTGAGGGGAGGAGAAACATTGTCACCATCGCAGGTGTATTGGAACGGAATGGAGTTTCCAGTAAAAAACGCAGGACTTTGAAGATGCATAGATTTAACTCCACTAAAAAACACAGGGAAATGCTAAATACAGGTTAACTACTAACCATTGACTGTTGATTGTTATCGCTGGCTCGTTTGAGTAAATCACGAACCTCTACATCGCTTGTCTGTGGAAAGTCTTGATACCAAAGACCAACACTGTAAAAGGGATCGGGTGTTTCTAGGCACACAACTTCATCTACCAATGCTTGGATTTCCTGACAAGCTTCAGGTGATGAAACTGGTACGGCAACTACAAGGCTAGCAGGTTGCTGTTGTAGCAATGCCATCACCGCAGCCCGCATTGTTGTACCTGTAGCTAGACCGTCATCGACTAAAATCACAGTGTGTTCACGCAGAATAGGAAAAGGGCGATCATCTCGATAAAGATGCTCCCGTCTTTGTAGTTCGCGCTGTTCTTTAGTAGCAACCTGGTCAATTACATCTTGGGACAGATCAAACATTTGGACTACTCCATCATTGAGTACTCGCAACCCACCAGAAGCAATTGCTCCCATCGCCAATTCTTCATGTCCAGGTACACCCAATTTGCGGACAACAAAAACGTCCAGTGGAGCATTGATTCTACGAGCAACTTCAAAAGCAACAGGTACGCCACCACGTGGTAATGCCAATACAATTACATTTTTTCGAGTAGCATAGGCTGCTAGCGGTGCAGATAACAGTCGCCCTGCTGTAGTTCGGTCTTTAAATACCATAGTTTTTTCACCCCCTCCTGACCGACAACAAATATACGGTTTCGCTGTTGCCGTAGGCTAGAATAGGGAACTCGCTTTAGCTTTATATTTAAGTCTGCGATACCATTTTTTGATAGTTTTATAGCGTTTACCGGTCTAATGAAGTACATTTATTAAGATAAAGCTGTGCATCT